>CAYYNS010000110.1:0-6327 GCA_964473085.1 uncultured candidatus Brocadiaceae bacterium | reverse complement strand
GCGGTGATCTACACCTACGTGTTCATCCTGGGGCTGAGCGTCGTGGTGACGATCCCGTCGTTGCTTTTCATCGGCATATCCGGGCCTTCGGTCAGGGCCGTGCTGCACCACCTGTGGTCCCTGAGTCCCTTCGTGGCGGTGGCCAACGTGGTGCAGCCTGCCCTGCTGCGCATGGGCGAGTGGGCCGTAACCCTGCCCGGCGCACACGTGATCTTCGCGGTGGCCAGCTTGCTGATGATCGCGGGGATGCTGATCTTTCTGTTCTTCCACCTGCGCAGGTGCCCCGATCCCAGGCCTCGCGGTGAGCTGGTGATTGACGAGGCGCTGAGCGAGCGTCTGACCAAGTGGCCTTATTACCTGATCAATCCGCGCGGCCGCCGCCGGATGATCGGCAGGTTCTTCAACCCTGTGCTTATCAAAGAGCTGCGCACCATGCTGTTCGGCCGCATCGTTTACCTGATGCGCGGGATGTACTGCTGCGTGTTCGTGTCGCTTGTGCTAGTGCTTTTGGCGGCCTTGAGCACCTTTCTGCACGCGCCGGCCGTCATCGCTGTCCTGACCGTCAGTTTCCAGATGGCGCTGATGCTTTTCGCAGCGCCGATCTTGAGCGCCCCGCTGATATCGAGCGAGTTGGAGAGCGGGCGCTTCGACCTGCTGCGGCTCACAAAGCTAAGCAGCTTCAAGATCATAAGCGGCAAGTTCCAGTCCGTCCTCATACCGCTCGCCATCCTGGTAGTGGCCACCCTGCCGCCCTACCTCGCCCTTGGCTACGTTGACCGCAGCCTGTGGCCCGGCATCGTCCGCAGCACCATCACCCTGCTGGCAACGCTGCTTTTCATCTGCTCAGCAGGCATGTTTTTCAGCGCGTTCTCGCGGCGCACCGCCACCAGCATCGCCGCCACCTACGTGCTGGTCGTGGTCACCTGCGTCATGAGCCTCGTAGGGCTGCTGGCCCAGCAGAGCCTCTCGCACGCAACCCTCCAGCGTCTGTTCGTGGTGAACCCCGTTGTGACGATGCTGAGCGAGACCGCCCTGCCGAGCCTGCGGGAGAGCTTCCAGCTCTGGAAGCCGAACCTGTTTTTCCTGCTCTGTGGCTCCGTCGTGTTGCTGGTGGGGGCCGCCGTGCGCGTGGGCCGCCTGGTGCGGCCTTCCTGAAGCTCCGGCGGGCTGTGCCCGAGCGGCGGACAAACCCTTGCAAACGCTGCCGCCAGCAGTTATCCTACACTGCGCGTGCGAGCGCACCGTCTGAAGGGGGACCAGGATGGACAAAGTATCGGTCAAGTGCAGCTCCTGCGGCAGGGAACTGTCGCTTCCGGCCTCCGGGGGCGGCGGGCAGGTGCGCTGCAGTTGCGGCAACCTCGTTGCTGTGCCACGCGCCTCGGGCGAGCAGGCAGGCGCCACCCGCCTGCGCGGCGCCCTTAAGGACGTCTTCAAAGACGACCCCGGGGCCTCTGACCAGCCGGCCCGAAAAAGGGAGCCCGCTGTTGCTCAGATCCCCTCAACACTGCTCACCGTGGAATATGTGGACGGCAGCGAGGGCATGGAGGCTGCGCTCAAAGGCATAGAGAACCGGCTCGATCAGCTTGAGCACCTCGCCAAGCAGATACAGGAAGCCACCGCCCAACTGGCCAGCGCTGTGAGCCGGCAGGCGGTCGAGATCGAGCGGCTCAGAGGCTCACTGAGCCGTCGGGCTGAGGGGGTGTCCCGCCTGAGCCCGCCAGGCGCGGTGCGTGCCCCCGTGACGGCGGCGGCGCAGGACGAGCTGGATGTCCCACAGCAGTATGCAGCCGACCAGGACCACCAGAAAGCCTGGCAGCTTGCGCAGGTCGTGGCCGCCGATCTGGAGGCCTACTACGAGGATCAGGTCCGCGAAGGCGCGCTCCAGGACGACTTCTTCCAGGTGTTGAAAGACCCCATCAATGAGGCGCGCAAGAGCTACGAGCAGGGGGTGGCCAAGCGCGTCCTCCAGGAGTTCGACTATTTTACGCTGGCGCTCAAGCGTCTGGTTGCCCGCAAACGCCGGCAGCTCGCCGAAGAGCAGCCATCCGGGTAGGGCCCGGCCGGGTCGCCCCAGGACTATCCCCATGATGTCAGGCTGGTCTGATACTGCGTGGTGGCGTGGGACGCTGCGCGGGGTGCTGTGCGCGGCAACGCTCCTGGTGGCCGCATTTGTCCCGCTGGCGGGGGTGCTGGGTGCACAGGCCCAGAAGGCGCCTGAGCCATCGCAAGGCCAGCCCGAGAGCATCTTCAAGGACGAAACCGAGGGCGAGCCGCGCATGCCGGCCGGCGTGGGGGCCGCCCGCGAGCTGGCAAAGAAGGCCGAGAAGAAGATATCGGGCTACGGCGTTTACTGGCAGCATGCGCTTGACAGCCTCTCCGGCAACAGGGTGTGTGCCTGGGCTGCCGTGGGGGCTTCGCTGGTGGTCGGAGTGTTGATGCTTCTGTTGGGCTGGGCGCTCCTGAGGGCAGCATTCTTGCCGGTGGCCGCCGTTGTGGGTGCGAGCACCGGCCTTTTCATGGCACTGCAGGTCACTGTGGGATTGCTCCCGCGCACTGGCCAGGACATGAGGGTATCGGCGCTGGCGTTCGGGGCGGTGATGGGGCTTGCGGTGTTTACAGTGGCGGCCTGGAAGCTTCGGTCCATGAGCTGGATGCTGGTGACGGCCGCACCTTTCTTTGTAGGCTCCGTCCTGCTCTATCCGCTCGGCCTGGTCGGCGCAGCAGCCGCGATCGCATGTGCCGCGGGTGGTCTGGTGGTGGGGCTGGTCGTCGCCTTGAAGCGGCGCACCTCGACGATCCTGGCGACCTGTGTCCTGGGAACCCTCTGCCTGACCTTCTCTTGGAGCATGCTTGTGACGCTCGTCGGGAGCACGGGCCTGCAGTCGTGGTTCACCGCGGCGATCGAGCACCCTTATGCGCTGTTCGCCTGCATGGGCATGCTGGCCATCGCGGGGGCGGACTTCCAGTTCGTCTTCGGGCCCCGGGACATAGAGCCGCGCAAGCCGGGCCCGCGCGACCTGACGTGACGGCGGCTCCTGCCCCGGTTGTCCTGGGCGGCAGGGCGCAGGTAAGATTGCCATCTTGCCTTTATCCCCATCGTCAGAGGCGGCGGGCCGAGCATGTGGAAGAAGCTTTACGACAAGCTGGGACGGGTCTGGTACCGGCTTGTCACGCTGAAAAGTTCTCCGCGCAAGGTCGCGCTCGGCCTTGCGCTGGGTGTCGTCATTGCCTTCACGCCCCCGGTCGGCTTGCAGACGGTGCTTGCCGTCAGCCTGGCGGCGCTCTTGCGGGTCAACCCCATCAGCGCCGTCATTGGCACCTACGTGACGAACGTCTTCACGGGGTGGCCGCTCTATTTTCTGTGCTACAAGGTGGGCAGCGCGGTTCTCGGCGTGAGCATCTCGGCCCCTGAGGGCATTCGGGAAGGCGGCCTGCTGCCGGGGCTGCTCAGGCTCGGCAAGCTGGGGCTAACGTGGATGGGGGTGGAGTTCATCGGCGGCCTTATCGTGGGCGCTATAAGCGCCGTGCCCGCTTACTTCCTCAGCCTGCTGGCCGTCGTGAGGTACCGCCGCGCCCGCATTGCGCGCAGGATCGCAAGGATGCGCCAGCGCATGCAGCAGGCGGATGCTGAAGCCCCTCGGTGAGCGGCACCGGGCGCTGGCGCGGTCTGGTTCTGTGCGGGGAGGCCACAGTATGGCAGAGCGTGACCTTGATGCCGTGAGCGCCGGGCACATCTGCGTTGACATCTTTCCCGCCTTCGGCCGCCTGTCTGGCTCGACAGTGGCCGATATCCTGCGTCCCGGCAAGCTGCTACAGGTGGGCCCTGTGACCATCAGCACGGGCGGTCCCGTATCGAACGTGGGCCTGGCCCTGCGGCGGCTGGGGCTGCGCGTGTCGCTCATGGGCAAGTGCGGCCGCGACGTCCTGGGCCAGATGCTCTTGGAGGTGTTGCGGCGAGAGGCGCCGGGCGCCGAGCAGGGCATGAGCGTCGTCGCCAAAGAAGGCACCTCCTACACAATCGTGCTCGCCCTGCCGGGCATAGACCGCATCTTCCTGCACTGCCCCGGCACCAACGACACCTTCGGCCAGCAGGACGTGGACCTTGACATCGTGCGGCGGGCACGCCTTTTCCACTTCGGCTACCCGCCCCTGATGCGCCGCATGTACAGCGACGGCGGGCGGGAGCTCGCCGCAGTGATGCGCAGCGCCCAGCAGGCGGGTGCCGTAACCTCGCTCGACCTCGCCCTGCCAGACCCGGACAGCCCCTCCGGCAGGGCTGACTGGCCCGAAATCCTGTCCCGCGCCCTCCCTCACACCGACCTGTTCATGCCCAGCCTGGAGGAGCTGCTCTTCATGCTGCGCCGCGACCGGTTTGACGAGCTGGCCGTGGGAGGGCCGGCGAGCATCGTGGACGCCTTCTCGGCCGCTGACGTGCGCGAGCTGGCCGCCAGGAGCATCGAGATGGGCGCCCAGATTGTCGTCATCAAGTGCGGCCATGTGGGCGCCTACCTCCGGACCGCCCCTGATGCGTCCGTCGGGCACGCCGCGCGCGTCCTGGCACGGCCGGGTGAGTGGAATGACGTGGAGCTGTTCGAGCCCACCTGCCACGTCCGGCAGATCGTCAGCGCCGCCGGCTCGGGGGACAGCTCGATCGCCGGCTTCCTGGCGGCCGTGCTGCGAGGCGAAGGGCCCGCCCGCTGCATGGCTGCCCTCACAGTCGTCGGCGCGCAGAACCTCTCGGCGATTGATACCGTGAGCGGGGTGCTGTCCTGGGAGGAGACCCTCGCGCAGCTCGAGGCTGGCCCTGAGAAGAACCCGGTCCCCGAACGCCTTGCCGGGATCGGCCGGTGAGCCTTTTTGAGCCGCCCTACAGCAGGCCGTGGAGCTCCAGCAGCCGGCGGTCGGCCAGGATGTCCCGCGCGCTCCCGTCGGCGACCAGTCGGCCTTTCGATAGCACCATCGCCCTGCTGCACAGCTCGCTGGCGACGTCCAGTTCGTGGGTGGCGACAAGCTGCGTTCGCCCCAGTGCCTTCAGCAGCTCGATGAGCATGCGCCGGCCGCAGGGGTCGAGGTTGCTGGTCGGCTCGTCAAGGGCCAGCACCTGGCTGTCCATTGCCAGCACGGTGGCCAGGGCAACGCGCTTTTTCTCGCCCAGGCTCATGTGGAACGGGCTGCGCTGCTCGGACCCTTCCATGCCGACCGCCCGGAGCGCCTCCTTGACCCGTCGCCTGACCTCCGTCTCGGCAAGCCCCATGTTCTGCGGGCCGAAGGCCACGTCGTCGTAAACTGTAGGGCAGAAGAGCTGGTCTTCAGGGTTCTGAAACACCAGGCCGACCAGCCGGCGGATGCGCTTGAGCGAGGAGCGGCTCAGTGGCTCACCGCATATGCGCACCCTGCCGTCCGAGGCGTTGCCCCCGCCCAGGATGCCGTTCAGGTGTAGTAGGAGCGTGGTCTTGCCCGCGCCGTTCGGCCCGAGCACGGCCACCCGCTCGCCCTCCCACACCGTCAGGCTCACGCCCTTGAGGGCGGGCGTGCCGTCCGGGAACCGGTATCGCAGGTCGCCTATCTCTATAGCAGGCGCGGCAGCCATAGTGAGGAGCCTCGCAACAGGGCGATCAGCCCCAGCCCCGCGGCCAGGAAGCCGATGTCGGCGCCCCCCAGGCGCGCGGCGGGCAGGCGGGCGCCCGTTCCTTCGTAACCCCGGGCCAGCATTGCGCCGTAGACCCGCTCCGCCCGCTCGAAGCTGCGCACCAGAAGCGATCCCACCATCCTGCCCAGCACGCGCGCCTGCCAGAGCGTCCCCCTGCGCCCGAACCAGCGGCTGTCCCTGGCCATCCTGACCCGCTCAGCTTCATCCACCAGCAGGAAGATGTAGCGGTAGGCAAAGCCTGCAAGCATCACCAGCACCGGCGGCGCCTTGAGCCGCCTGAGTGACTCAAGCAGCCCTGCCATCGGCGTTATGGAAAGCAGCGCCACAAGGGCAGCCAGCGACACGCAGGCGCGCCCTATCACGTTCGCCGCCGTCGCAAGGCCGACCTGCGTGACCTCCAGGCGTAGGCCGAGCAGGCTCCCGGACCACAGCGTCTCGCCGCCTTTCAGAAACGGCGCGCTGGCCGCCGCAGCGAGGACGAACGGCAGGGCCGCCAGGCAGCGCAGCGCCACGTAGGACAGGGGCACGCGCGCCAGAGCGAAGATCAGCACCTCCAGCAGCGCGTAGGCAGCCAGCGTCCAGCCGGCGCCAAGCGGGGTCGTCGCAGACGCGAGGATCAGGGCCGCAAGGACCACCACCTTCACGCGCCCGTCCAGGCGATGCAGCGCCGTGTCCTG
>CAYYNS010000109.1:1796-6368 GCA_964473085.1 uncultured candidatus Brocadiaceae bacterium | reverse complement strand
TCGAACTCGCCGCTTGCCACGATGTCCTTGACGGCGCGCAACACATCGCTCGGGTTGCCCGTTATGAGGAAGGCCCGCCGCGCACCCGCCGAGAGGTATCTGCCGGTATCCTTGTGGCGGCTCGTCCGAGCATCGTGTTCTGCAACCACCGAGAGGGGAGCACCCTGCTGCACCCGCGCTTTGACCGCCGCGCAGTGGCCCAGAAAGGGAATGAGCCGCTGGAGCAGCCCCGTTTTCCCGGCCCCTGCGCGAGAACCGGAAACCGATATGACGCACGTTCTACGCATCGCGCACCCGCTGCGCTCCGGCATAGACATTGACCCGGCTTGCCCTGGCGAAGCCAACCAGCGTGAGCCCGTGCCTGACGGCCAGATGCACCGCAGCGGCAGTGACAGCGGAGGGTGCCGCCAGCACCGGCACCCCCTGCCGAAGGGCCTTCACGACCACCTCCGAACCGAGCCGTCCGGTCGAAACGAGGACGCCGCTGCTCAGGTCCACTCCGTCCATCAGTGCCCTGCCGATGACCTTGTCCATGGCGTTGTGGCGCCCGACATCCTCATAGAATATGCGCACCCGCTGCCCGTCGCTGAACGCTGCCTGATGCGTGCAACCGGTCCGCGCGAACACCGGCGCCATCTCTCGCAGCCCGCGGACGCACTCCAGCAGATGGGATCGCGACACGCGCACGTCGGCGTGCTCCCCCCTGATGTCCACCGGGGGCGGCAGCGTGCCGTGGAGGGCGGCTCCGCATGCGGAGCTGACCAGTTGCTGCACGGCGCTGCGGATGCGGGCCTCGTCCGCCTCGAGCTCCAGGCGCACGCGCCGCGCCTCGTAGTCCACCGCCACCGAACGGAGCCCGCCGCGGCTGCTCAGTAGACCCAGATAGGCCGCGAAGCCTACGGCCAGTTCCCGCAGCGCCGTCGGCGTGCACAGCACGGTGGCAAGCCTCACCCCGTTGGCAAGAACGGTCACGGGCCATTCCTCCGCCACCGTGTCCCGCTCCAGCGGCGCTCCTCCCAGCCGACGCACGGGCGCCCGCCGCACAGGCAGTGGCTCCACTTCGCGGAACACCTCCCCCAAAACGGCCAGGTCCTCGGGCGCGTCAACGTCCCCGAAGGCAGGCAGCTCCACCCACTGCGCGCCGACGCTCCCAAGGAGCGACTGCACCGAGCGGTCCGCCCCTTGCTGCACGGCCTGCTCCACGGCGGGCGCGATGGAGGCGGCGTAGACCCCGCAGAGCGGCTGTGGCGCACCCCCGCAGCGGGCACACACGGCCGGGGCGTCGCTGCCGAGGGCGCGATCTAGCAGGGTCTGGACGGCGTCGTTATGCACCGTGGGCATATCACACGCCAAAAAAAACACCTGCCTGGTCCCGCAGCGGCGCAGGCCGGTCAGGATGCCCGCCAGCGGCCCGGCGCCAGGCACCTCATCCTCCAGCACGGACACCCCCAGCAGGTGGCGCAGATAGGCGGGGTGGTTCGTAGAGACGAACACCTTCTCGAACAGGCCCTCCAGGCGGCGGACCATGTGCACGGCCAGCGGCGCGCCGTCCACGCGCAGCATCTCCTTGGGAAAGCCCATCCGCTCGCTTTGGCCGCCACACAGGAGCACGGCGCTGATCTCTGTCAAGCGACCCATATTGAGCCCCCCCTACTGCTCCAGCTTGCGGAGCCGAACCGCGCAGACCTTAAACTCAGGTATCCTCGCCACCGGGTCAAGACTGGGGTTGGTCAGGAGGTTGGCAGGAGCCTCGCAGAAATGGAAAGGCATGAAGACCGTACCCCTGGGCGAACGTTCCGTGACGACGGCCCTGGCCTGGACGGCTCCGCGCCTGCTGGACAGTTCGATCAGCTCGCCCTCGCTGATTGCCTCCCGTGCCGCGTCCTCGGGATTGATCTCGAACGGCGCTGGCGGAGATATCTGCTCCAGCCCTTCTGTGCGGCGGGACAGCGTGCCGGTGTGGAAGTGGTAGAGCAGCCGCCCGGTGGTCAACAGGTATGGGTATTGCTCATCGGGCAGCTCGGCGGCCTCCCGGAACCCTACGGCGTGGAACCTGCCGAGCCCGCGCGTGAACCTTTCCTTGTGCAAGAAGACTGTGCCGGGGTGCTGCGCATCCGTGCAGGGCCACTGCAAGCCGTCCTCGTCTACCCGCTTCAGACTGATGCCCGCGTAGATGGGCGTAAGCGCCGCGATCTCGTCCATGATCTCCGACGGGCCCTCGTAGCGCATCGGATAGCCGAGCCGGCAGGAGACCTCGCCGATAATATCCCACTCCTGCCGCGCCGTGCCGGGCGGCTCCACAGCCTTACGTACCCGCTGCACCCTGCGCTCGGTGTTGGTGAAGGTGCCGTCCTTCTCAGCGAACGAGCAGGCTGGCAGCACGACATGGGCCAGCTCGGCAGTCTCTGACAGGAAGATGTCCTGCACGCACAAGAACTCCAGGTTCTGGAGGGCCTGCCGCACGTGGGATATATCGGGGTCGCTCAGCACGGGGTTCTCGCCCATGATATAGAGGCCCCTGATAGAGCCCTCGGCGGCGGCGTTCATCATCTCCACGACTGTCAGGCCCGCCCTTTGCGGCAGCGGCACGCCCCAGGCATCCTCGAACTTGCGCCGCGCCTGCGGGTCATCAACCTTCTGGTAGCCCGGATAGAAGTCCGGCAGCGCGCCCATGTCGCAGGCGCCCTGGACGTTGTTCTGCCCTCGCAGGGGGTTGACCCCGGTGGAGTGCCGCCCCACGCTGCCCGTCAGCATCGCCAGGTTGGCAAGGGCCAGCACGTTGTCGGTTCCCGTGGTGTGCTGGGTGATGCCCATGCTGTATATGATTGAGGCGCGCTCAGCCCGCGCGAACGTGCGGGCAGCGGCGCGGATGTCATCGGCCGGAACGCCGGTTATCGCCTCAGCGCGCTCTGGGGTGTAGGCCGCCACACAGCCGCGCAGCTCCTGGAATCCCTCAGTGCGTTCGGCCACGAACTGCGCGTTCCACAGGCCCTCAGAGAGGATCACGTTCATCATCGCGTTGAACAGGGCGACGTCAGTTCCCGGGCGCTGCCGCAGATGCAGATGTGCGAACCGCACGAGGTCAATGCGCCTGGGGTCGGCGACGATGAGCCTGGCGCCGCGGCGCCTTACGGCGGCCTTGATCCTGAGGGCGATGATGGGGTGCGCCTCGGTGGTGTTGGACCCGGTCACCAGGATGCAGTCGGCGCCCTCGATCTCGGCGATCGAGTTGGTCATGGCGCCGCTGCCGAACGCCCGGGCAAGGCCTACCACCGTGGAGGCGTGGCACAGCCGAGCGCAGTGATCCACGTTGTTGGTCCCGACCGCCGCCCGGATGAACTTCTGGAAAAGGTAGTTCTCCTCGTTGGTGCACTTGGCGGAGGAGAGTCCGGCAATGGCGTCGGGCCCGTGTGCAGCCTTGATCTGGCTGAGCCTGCGCGCGACCAGATCGAGGGCCTCTTCCCAGCCGGCCTGCTGGAGCTTGCCATCGCGTCTCACAAGCGGCGCCGTCAGGCGGTCGGCGTTGCCAACGAAATCGAGGCCGAAGCGCCCCTTCACGCACAGGCTGCCCCGGCTCACCGGGTGCAGGGGGTCGCCCCTGACGCTGACGATGCGGCCGCCGCGCGTGCCCAGCACCAGCCCGCAGCCGCAGCCGCAGTAGGGGCAGATGGTCCTGACCTGGCCGGTGGGGGGAAGCACCTCCCGCTTCGGGGAAATGGCACCCACGGGGCAGCGGTCCACACACTCGCCGCAGGACTCGCAGGCGGACTGCGCAATCGGGCGGTCGCCGAAGCCCGCCACGCGGCTGTCGTATCCGCGCCCGACAACCTCAATGGCCCCTACAGCCCGCAGTTCGCCGCAAGCGCGCCAGCAGCGTCCGCACAGGATGCACTTGCCGAGCTCTCGCGTGAAGAACGGATTGCTGTCGTCAAAGACCGCCTCACGCTCCGTCCTGTCCAGACGCAGGTCGCGGATGCCCAGGTGGTAGGCCACCTTCTGGAGTTCGCATTTCTGGTTGGAGGAGCACCTGAGGCACTCGCTGGGGTGGTCGGCGATGAGCATCTCGCATATCATGCGCCGTACGCGTGTCAGCTCCTCCGTCTCGGTGCGCACGACCATGCCGTCGGCGGCGCGCGTGGTGCAGGCGGTCGGCAGGCCCTTCATGCCCTCGATCTCGACGATGCACATGCGGCAGGCCCCGTAAGGCTCCAGGCCTTCATCGTAGCAGAGGGTGGGGACATAAATTTCCACCGCGCGGGCAGCCTCCAGGACAGTGGTGCCCTCCAGCACAGTAGCCTTGCGGCCGTCTATGCTCAGGGTGATGTGGGACATCTACGTGCTCCTGGCGGCCCGAAGCCGGCACACGCCAGCCGGGCAGAGGGCCTGCTCGATGTGGCTCTGGTATTCCGCGCGGAAATGCCTCAGGGAGCCCACAACCGGGTTGCCCGCGGCCTGCCCCAGACCGCACAGAGCGCTGCGCTTCAATGTCGCGGCGAGTTCCGTCAGAAGGTCCGGGTCACCCGGGCGGCCCGAGCCGGTAGTGATCCTGTGCAGGATCCTTACCATCTGCTG
>CAYYNS010000109.1:0-1696 GCA_964473085.1 uncultured candidatus Brocadiaceae bacterium | reverse complement strand
GAGCCGCTCAGCACACAGCCCGTAGTTGGCCTGCACGAATATGATCCCACGGCTCGCCCCGACGGCGTAGCCGGCGATGAGCATCCCCTCCAGAAGCAGGTGCGGGTCCCCCTCAATCAGCATGCGGTCCTTGAATGTTCCAGCCTCTCCCTCCTCGGCGTTGGCGACCACATATTTGGGCTCGCCTGCGGCGAGCCGCACCGACTCCCACTTGCGCCCGGTCGGGAAGCCGACCCCGCCTCGCCCGCGCAGCCCGGATCTGTTGACCTCCTCGATGACCTGCTCCGGCGCCATCTGGAGCGCCCTGGCCAGGCCCGCATAGCCGCCCCGGGCCACGTAATGAAGAATGCTGTCGGGGTCAACCAGCCCGCAGTTGCGCAGCACGATGCGCACCTGCCCCCTGAGCATGGGCAGCTCGTGGAAGGCCGGTATGCCGCCTGCAGCCGCCCCGTCCATTACCGCAAGGGCGCAGTCCTCGCGAAGCTCACCCCTGCCAAAGAAGTCATCGAGCAGGGCTGGGACACGGTCAGGCTCCAGGCCTCCATAGAGCACCCTGGGCATTGCCGGGCCTGACAGTTCCACCAGCGGCTCGGCGTAGCACAGGCCCAGGCAGCCGACCTGGCGGACATCGGCATTCAGGCCTCTGCCTGCCAGATGTGAATTGACGGCCTGGATGATGTCTTCGGCCCCGGCGGCGCGGCCGCAGGTGCCTGCCCCGACCAGGACGCGCGGGCGCCCGCAGGCCGAGAAGGCATCCCACTCGGCGAGCGCCCTTTCCTTTAGCTCCTGGAAGCTCACTGCAGCCTCTCCAGCAAGCGACAGGCCTTCTGCGGCGTCATCCTGCCGTAGAGCTTGCCGTCAATGACCACCACGGGGCCAAGAGCGCATGAACCGAAACAGTCCACCCGCTCGAGCGTGAAGCGGTAGTCCTGGGTTGTCTGGCCCGGCTTGATCCCCAACTTCTTCCTGACCGCTTCCATAATCCTCTTGCTGCCGCGCACATGGCAGGCCGTGCCCCGGCAGACCCTTACCCTGTGCCTGCCCTGCCGCGTCAGGTAGAACTGGGCGTAGAAGGTCGCCACCCCATAGACAGCGCTCTCAGGGACGTTCAGAAACCTGGCCGTCTCCTCCATGGCTTCGGCAGGGATGTAGCCGAGGACCGCCTGGATGTCCTGAAGGATGGGGATCAGGTCGCTTTGCTGGCCACTGTGGCGCGAAAAGATTTCTTTGAGCTGATCCATCATGCCCTGACCCCAGAAGAACTTAGCGTATTTGAGCATGCGGACACTGTCAACGAACGAGGCCGGCCCGCTGCCGTAAACCCGCAGGATCAGCCTGCCTGGTGCTCCTCCCGGCCGGCCCCACGGATCACGCTGACCGCATGGGGGAGGATGCCCTGCAGGTACTCTATGGAGCTGCGAACGGCAGAGGGGCTCCCCGGGAGGTTGATGATCAGTGTCCGTCCACGCACGCCGGCCAGCGCCCTCGAAAGCGCCGCCCTGGGCGTGCTGATGAGACCGTTGAACAAGAGCGCCCAGCTCAAAGCGGGCACCTCCCGTTCGATCACCGAGCGCGTCGCCTCAGGCGTGACGTCGCGGGGCGAGAGCCCTGTGCCGCCGATGGTCAGAATCACATCAATTCCCCGCTCGCACCAGCCGATCAGCCGGCTACGTATCTCCGCGTAGTCATCCGGCAC
>CAYYNS010000108.1:0-6374 GCA_964473085.1 uncultured candidatus Brocadiaceae bacterium | reverse complement strand
TTCCGGCGCTGCTGGCAAGCGCTGTTGCGGAGGCCATCGCGCTGCGAGGGGGCGGGGCGGGCAAGCAAGGCCGATGAGCACGCACGGGCAGGGTACAAAAAGATGCGGGGGCCCCACTCCCCGTGGGTGCCCCCGATCCGCCCAGTAAGATTACAGGCGCCCCCTCACCTGGGCGCAAGCGCCTTGTCGAGCTCCTCCCTGAAGGCCTGCTGCGCGGCCCTCACCTTATCCTGGTAGACCTGAAGTGCTTTTTCCAGGTCGCCGAGCTGCTTAGACTGTTCGGCAGTGAGCAGGTTCTTCACCTTCGCCTCGTATTCGGCGTTCTGTGCCTCCTGCGCCGCCCGCATCTCCTCGCTGTACTTGCGCAAGGCTTCCCGGTCCTCGCGATCCGCGGGACGCTGGATGTTCTTGGTGGCCTCAGACAGCTTGTCGGCCCTCTCTCTCTGGAGGCGCATCAATTCCTTCTTTTGCTCATCGCTCAGCTCAAGGAAGCGCACGAGCTGGACGCCCTGGCCGGGCCGCACTACAGCCGTCTTGGCCCGCGCAGCGACTTCCTGACCGACAGCGGCCTCAAGCTCGGCTTCCGCCGCACGGATGGCCTCGCGCGCGCGTTTCAGAGCGGCGAGCGCATCCTCATACTGCACCTTCTGCTCGTCGCTCAGCACGCCCTTGACCCTGTCGGCATACTGCGCGTCGAGCCCGTCGAGTAGCTTGCGCTTTTCCTCCTGCTGCTGCTGTGCGAGCTGGCCGAGCTTGGCCTTCTGCTCGTCGTTGAGCTGGAAGAGCTGTCCGGGAAGGTCAACCGAACTTGTCTCCTGGCCTGCCCAGGGATTCAGCAGTGCCAGGGCGAGCCGCTCGGGCCGGGCCCTCTCGGCTCCACGCGCCAACCGCTCCCTGATCGGCCTGGCAGGCGGCGCCTCGGGCTCCGGCTCAGCCGGGGCAGCGGCCACAAGGGCCAGCGCTACGACCGCTACGCAAAACGCGAGCTTCTCAATAAGCCTCATCCTTGCGCTCCTTTCACGCATGTACTCATAGAGTCCCCCGTCTCGTCGTGCTCCTTCCAGCCAATTGTACCGTCTCGGTGCACAACTGCAAGGGTGCGCCGAACAGGGCCGCATGGGCTATCCCTCAGCGCTGCTGCTCCTGAACAGCCCTGACACATCGGTCGCAGAGCTCGGGGTGCTGGCGATCCTGGCCGACACTCGGGCGGCGGTTCCAGCAACGGGCGCACTTGGCGTATTCCGACCGCACGGCCCGGATCATAAGGCCCGGCTCCCTCTGCCCGCATGCCATCTCGGCAAGCACCTGCTGCGCGGGCTCCTCATCCAGCACTGCCAGCTCGCTCACCATCAGGAGTTCCTGGACAGTGTCGCGGGCGTCCTGCAGGATGCTGCGCAACGCACCTTCACTCGCCCAGAAGGCGAGGCTCACCTCCATGCTGTTGGCGACCGTCTTGCGCTCCCTCAAAGCCTCGACGGCCCGCGCGACGTCGTCCCGCACCGCCAGAATCCGTTCCCAGCGCTCGTGGAGCTGCTCGTCCGGCCACTGGTTGGGGAGGCGGGGCCAGAGGGACAGATGGACGCTCCCCAGGTCCTCATCCTTGTACTGGATGTGCGACCAGACTTCCTCGGCCGTGTGGACGAGCACCGGTGCGCAGAGCTTGCAGAGCACCAGCAGCACCTGGTGCAGCACGCTCTGCGCGCTGCGTCGGCCCTGCCAGCCGGCCGCCGAGCAGTAGAGCCTGTCCTTGAGCGCGTCCAGGTAGATCGAGCTCATCTGGACCGCGCAGAAGTTATGCACGAGGCTGTAGACCCTGTGCAGCTCGTGCCCTTCCCAGGCGCGCTCGACCGCGGTGACCAGGCGCGCCGTCTCGTCCAGCGCCCACCGGTCCATCTCAGGCATATCGGCATACGGCACGGCGTGGCGGGCAGGGTCGAAGTCAGAGACGTTGCCCAGCAGGAACCGGAAGGTGTTGCGGATGCGCCGGTAGGCGTCCACCATGTTCTTGCGGATATAGTCTGCCGAGACGCCGATCTGGTCGCGGTAGTCCACGCTCAGCACCCACAGGCGCAGGACGTCGGCGCGGAACATCTGCACGCCGTCCTCGACGCTGATGAAGTTGCCGAGCGACTTGGCCATCTTGCGCCCCTGCTCGTCCACCACAAAGCCGTGCGTCAGGACCGTCCTGTACGGAGCCTCGTCCCAGGCGGCGAGCGAGGGGATCAGGGAGAGCTGGAACCACCCCCGATACTGGTCCGTGCCTTCCAGGTACATGTCGGCCGGGAAGCCGAGTTCGGGGCGCTTGCGGCAGACGCTGTGGTGCGAGGAGCCGCTCTCAAACCACACGTCCAGGATGTCCGTCTCCTTGCGCCACCTGTCCGCGCCGCACCGGGGGCAGCGGGTGCCGGGCGCCATGAAGGGGGCCGCCTCATCGGTCGCGAACCAGCTATCCGAGCCGCGTTCGGCAAAGACGCGGGCCACGTATAGCACCGTCTCCCTGGTCAGCAGCATCTCTCCGCAGCGGGTGCAGTAGAAGGCCGGGATGGGCACGCCCCACGACTTCTGGCGGGAGATGCACCAGTCGGGCCGCTCCGTTAGCATCAGGCGCATGCGGTCGCGCCCCCAGGGCGGCACCCATTCAGTGCGGTCCGAAGCCTCCAGCAGCCTCTGGCGGAATCCCTCGTGGTCCATCCGCACGAACCACTGGTTGGTGGCACGGAAGATGACGGGGTTGTGGCACCGCCAGCAGTGCGGATAGGAGTGCGAGGCCTCCTGTGCGCGCAGCAGGTAGCCGCGGTCGGTCAGGTGCTCGACGATGCGTTTGTCGCTCTCTTCGATGTGCTGGCCGACGAAAGGCCCTGCCTCAGTGGTGTGGTAGCCGCGCTCGTCCACCGGGCTGAGGATCTCCAGCCCGTGCTCCAGGCCCGTCTGATAGTCTTCCAGGCCGTGTCCGGGCGCCGTGTGCACGCAGCCCGTGCCGTCATGAAGCGTGACGTAATCGGCCGACACCACGGGACAGACCCTGTCAATGAAGGGGTGGCGGTACTCAAGTCCGAGCAACTGGCGGCCCTTGACGCGGCCGAGCACCTCGTAGCCCTCGACCCCACAGGTGCGAAGGACGCCATCGGCAGGCACCTCGGCCAGGATGCTGACGAGCGTGTTGCCGGTGCGCGGGTGGCGGTAGCGCACGGCGACATAGTCGGCGCCCGGCAGCACAGCCACCGCCAGGTTGGCCGGCAGCGTCCAGGGCGTCGTCGTCCAGACCAGGATGTGCACCTGGTCGCTGTCGCACAGGTCGAAGAGCCTGAACGGGTCCACGGCCGCCGCCCTCTGCGCGTGCCGCAGCACCGGGAAGTTCACGAAGATCGAGGAGCTGACGATGTCCTCATATTCGAGTTCGGCCTCTGCCAGGACGGTCCCGCAGTGGTAGCACCAGTGGACGGGTTTGAGGTCGCGGTAAACGAAGCCCCTGCCCACCATCTCGGCGAGCACCTCAAGGATGCCTTGCTCGTACTGGGGTTGGAGGGTCAGGTAGGGATTGTCCCAGTCGCCGCTGACGCCGAGCGACTTGAACTGCTCCTTCTGTTTCTCGACATAGGTCAGTGAGTACTGGCGGCACAGCTCGCGGATGCGTGCGCGCGGCATGGCGTCCCGTTGCTCCTGGAGTGTCTCCAGGACCTTGACCTCGATCGGCAGTCCGTGGCAGTCCCAGCCCGGCACGAAGGGGGCGTCGTAGCCCCTCATCGTCTTGTAGCGCACCAGCAGGTCCTTGAGCACCTTGTTGAGGCCGGTGCCGATGTGCAGGTCGCCGGTGGGATAAGGCGGGCCGTCGTGAAGGACGTACTTGGGGGCGCCCTGCCGCGCGCGGCGGATGCGCTCGTAGAGGCCCATTTCCTGCCAGCGGCGCTGCATCTGGGGCTCCAGCCGATCCAGGCGCGCCTGCATCGGGAAATCAGTCCTGGGCAGATTGATGGTTTCCTTGTAGTTCATGGGGGCTTTGCTGGAGTCGCCGGAGTAATGGGATGATCGTGGGACCTGCTGCTCCGAGCCGCCGGGCCTATTTGCCACCCGGGCGACCCCGCCGTCAGGCCCGCAGGGCGAAAAGAGGCTTCACAGTATGATCCCGTCGAGCGCGCCCGGTGGCACGCGCTCGACGAGCACCTCCTTTCGCCGCGAGGTGTGGCCAGACAGGATGCTCACCTGAGACGGCTTGATACCCAGCTTGTGCGCGAGCAGCTCGCAGGCGGCCACGTTGGCCTTGCCCTTCTCGGCCAGGGCCGTGACGCAGACCTTGACCCTGCCGTCGTGCTCTCCCTGAAGGGCGTTCCGGCTACTGCCGGCCGTCACCAGCAGCGGCACCACGCTGCCTGCGGCTGTCTTGCGCACGCGCACCATCCGCTGCAGAGCATCTCCCGCGAAAAGCCCGGTGGTCAAACAGGCGCGTCATTCTACTGCTCACAGGCTGGACCGTCAAGGCGTTGCGGCATCCGTCGTCCCGTCAAAGCAGGTCCTGGCAGCGCTCGTCCCTCTTGAGGTCCTCCACCAGTTCCTTCACTTGCCCGGACAGGTGCTTCGGGACGATCAGCAGGGCGTCGTCGGTGTCCACGACCGCCAGGTCGCTTACCCCGATGGCGGCGACCAGCTTTCGGTGAGGGTTCTTCACGATGATGGTCGTGTTGCGGGTGTTCCTGGCCAGAACGGGGCCGTCCAGGAGGTTGCCGCTGTCGTCCGGCGGGAAGGCGTCCGTGATGGTGCCCCAGCTTCCGATGTCGCTCCAGTCCATTGCGACGGGCACGACCGCCAGCCGCCCGCGCGCCGCCGCAGGCTCAAGCACGGCGTAGTCAATGGCGACCTTCTTGAGGGTGGGATAGGTGCGCTCGATCGCCTCCCGCAGGCGCCCCGCCCGGCGCCCCGCCAGGATCTCCATGAAGCGGGCGTGCATCTGGGGCTCGAACTCCTGGAACTGGGCCATGAGCGTGCCGGCGGTCCACACGAAGAAGTTGGCGTTCCACAGGTACTGCCCGCTCTCGGTGTAGCGCCTGGCGGTCTGCGGATCGGGTTTCTCGGTGAACTCGGCGACGGCGTGGACCGCGACGCCCTCAAACTCTCCGAGCAGGTGCGCCTTCTTGACGTGGCCGTAGTTGGTCTCTATGCGGGAAGGCTCGCAGGCGATGGCTACCAGCATGTGCGGGACGCTGGCCAGGAACCGCTCGGCTGCGCGCAAGGCGCGGATGAACGCCTCGGGCTTGCCAACGTAGTGGTCGCTGCCGAGGCTGGCGATGAGCACATCCGGGTCGTCGCCGGCCACAACGACGGTCTCCAGCCCAATGGCGGCGGCGGTGTCCATTGTGCATGGCTCGACGATGATGTGCCCGGCGGGCAGCTCCGGCAACTGCTCGCGCACAAGCCCTTCATGAGGCCGGCCGACGGAGACGTAGGTGTCCTCTGGCCGCGCCAGAGCGCTGCCGACGAACCTCTCGTAGGCTAGCTGGACGCAGCTTCGCCCGCCGAACATGGGCAGGAACTGTTTCGGCACACTATAGCGCGGCTCCAGGGCCACAGCCGCGTGCCCATTCCCCCGGCCCGGATGACGATCTTCATGGCGGTGCCCTCCCGGCTGGCGTGCCGCCACCATGATAAAGCATCGCTTACGCATATTCATCCGACACGCCCCGCACGATGCGCACCCACTCGGCCAGGCTCGCCGTGCCCTTCGAGAGCGTCTGCACGTCCTTGAGCGTGATGTCAACGTGGCAGCCCCTGGCAGCGTCCATCGCCTCTCGCACGGTCCTGCGAATGTAATGCGGGTCGAACTGGAGGCAGATCATGTTGGCAGGGCTTGGGCGCCACGACAGCACGTAGCGGTCGCCGATCTCTGCTGCGCACCGCCGCACGTCAGCCCACGGCGTGACGGCGATGCGGCGCAGGTTAGGGATGCGCCTCAGGTAGGCGATCTTGTGCGTCAGGTCCTCGCAGCAGCCGTAGGCCACCAGCCCGAACTTCTCCAGGATGGGCAACTGGTACTGGAGCAGGAACTCCCAGTGCATCTTCGGGCCGACCTGTGCAAACTCCTGCGAGGCGGCGAAGCACCAGAGCTGGCTGCGCGGGACCGGCCCGCTGTTGGCCATGGGGTCGGGCAGCTCCAGCGCGTAGGGCATCGCCTGGTTCTGGTGATTGCACAGGCGCCAGTCCCCCGCCGCCTCAGCCTCCCCGTGCACGCGCAGCACGCCATCCCTTAAGAAACCCATCAGCCGGTGAAGCCAGGCGGGGTTATCCGTCATGTCCCACATGAACTGCCCGATGTCGCGCAGGTAGCCCAGATCGGTCGAGAGGTCAGCGGTCCAGGCCTGGTAGAACGGCCCGCGGTCCACGCA
>CAYYNS010000107.1:0-6375 GCA_964473085.1 uncultured candidatus Brocadiaceae bacterium | reverse complement strand
GTGCGTGCCCGAGATGACGACCCCGCTGATCGGGCTGGACTGGACGGTGAGCGTGCGGGTGGTGGCGTCTGCCGTCGTGGTCGCCGCCTCCTGCCCAGCGCCAATGACACACAAGACCGCTACCGCGCACATGCCCGCCGCCAACAACATTCCTACCACTACCTTTCCTGCTCGCACTGTGGCCCCTCCCGTAAGATGCTCAGCAATGCCCCGTCCGGCGGGCTCGACCGGTCAGCACACACCATTCTCTCAGGCTGCCGGAAGAAAGCAATCAGCCCTCGCCACTATACCTACAGCCCCGCCGGTGTCAAGCGGTGCATTCCCAGGTTGCAGCATCGCGGAAGAACCGCCGCGAGGAAACTCCTCCTCCCCGTCGGGTGGCCTGCCAGAAATCTGCAAGCGTTCGGCAAGAATGCGCGCGCCGGCCTGCCCTTGCCTCCCGGCGGCAGTTGCGTGTAAGCTATCGTCGGCCTGCAGGCAGCATGTGCGCTCGGAGTTGGCCTGACAGCGCCTGCCAGAAGGGACGGGGCTCATGAACAAGTCTTTCTGCAACTCGTGCCGCAAGCTGGTGCCTGCGCGGCGCGCGGACCGCGACGGCAAGGTCTACCTTGTGAAGGACTGCCCTCAGTGCGGCACGACCGAGACGATGATCTCTTCGGACGCCGCCCGCGCCAACAGCAAGCGCAGCCTGGACGGGTCCTACCGCTACAGGGGCTGCGATCTGAACTGCCTTGAGTGCGGGCACAAGGGCCGGCCCATGTACGCCTTCGTTGACATCACGAACCGCTGCAACCTGAACTGTCCGATCTGCTGCGACGGCGTGCCGGGGCTGGGCTTCAACTTCGAGCCGCCCATGGAATATTTCCACAAGCTCTTCGGGCACCTGGCCAGGCTCGACCCGCCCCCCAGCATCGCGTTCTTCGGCGGCGAGCCAACGGTGCGGGAGGACCTGTTCGAGATCATCAAGCTGGCCGACTCATACGGCCTGCGCAAGCGCATCCTGACCAACGGCCTTAAGCTCGCAGACGAGGCGTTCTGCCGAAGGCTCATCGAGAGCGGCACGATGATCCTTATGTCCTACGACGGCAAGAACCCGGACACTTACCGCCAGCTCAGGGGCAACGCCCGGGCGGCCGAGCTGAAGCTCAGGGCGCTCCAGAACATCCGCAAGATCGCCCAGACCACCCCCGTCAGGCTCGGCCTGATCTCTTGCCTCGGCTGGGGCCTAAACGAGCACGAGCTGCCGGAGATCGTCGAGCTTTGCCATGAGCACCGGGGCCACATGCGCGACCTCTACCTGATGCCGCTGACCCCCACCTGGGACGTCTCGCAGTTCCAGTACGCGCCCGAACGCATGACCACCGAGGACGTTGAGAGGCTGCTGGCCGGGTGCTTTCCGGGGCAGAAGGTGGACTTCCTGCCGGTCGGCTTCGTTGCGGAGTTCACGACGATCACCAGGTACATCGGCACGGCGGCGCTTGCCTACCGGGGGGCGCATCCGAACTGCGAGAGCGTTTTCTTGCTCGTCTCGAACGGCGAGCGCTACCTGCCGATCACCCATTTTCTGAAAGGCTCGCTGACCGAGCTGGCGGAGGGGTTCGGTCGCCTCAACGAGCGCCTGGCGGCGAGGGAGAAAAGATGGCAGCAGGGCAAGGGCCTCTTTGGCCGCGCCCTGGGCGCCCTCGGCTTGAGGGGGCGTGTGCTGGGGCTCCAGGCAACTGCGGGCGTGCTGGGCGTGCTGCTGCGGCACCTGCGGCTGGGCCGCGTCTTCAAGGGCCGCGGCCCGGGCAAGCTCTGGCACGCGCTGGCGTTCATCGGCGGTCTTGTGCTCGGCCGGCGCGGCGCAGGGCAGCGCCACACAAACCTCCACTGCGTCCTGCAGGTGATCGTGCTTCCGCTGGAGGACGAGCGCGTGGTGGAGACGGAGCGGCTGGAGCGCTGCCCGACCACGCACGCCTACTACGACCCGCGGGAGGACAGGGTCAAATACTGCCCCGTGTGCGCGTGGTACCTGCACATAAGGACGATCCTGCGCGGGCTGGCCGATTACTACGCCGCCCACGCGCCGTCCGCGGCAGGGCCTCA
Source organism: uncultured candidatus Brocadiaceae bacterium (assembly GCA_964473085.1). GTDB lineage: Bacteria > Planctomycetota > Brocadiia > SM23-32 > SM23-32 > CAYYNS01. The sequence continues at coordinate 4,290 of CAYYNS010000107.1, read as the reverse complement.
GCAGCTCGCCACACGCGCCCCGGCGACGGCCGAGAACTCGTAGACCTCCGGCCGGGTGCCCGTCTTGCGCTCGTAGGCCTCCGACACGGCCCGGATGAAGGCGGCGAACCTCTCGATCAGCTTGCTGGCCACTTCGTCTGTCACGATTGTTCCTCGTCCAGCCTGCGTGCACGGCAGGGATTCTACCACAGAGGCTCCGAGAACGCCGAGGGGGCACGGTGTGGGGTTCGGCTCCGGCGCTCTGGGCAGGGAAGTTGTCCAGTTGGCTTGGGCGGACCCACCTCGCAGGGCCCTCCCATGTTTGTGGTTGAGCAGTGAACCGCCGTGATGTATACTTCGCCAGGCGGGGCGTGTGGAAACAGTGCGAGGATCGTAATGGATACCCTGACGCGAGACATTGGGCGGTTGAATCAGGACCTCGAGCGGAGGTTCTCGGGGAAGCTGCAGGTAAACAGCGATCTGGACCGCTCCATGGTCAGCTTCCAGGGCAGCAGAACAGAACCGGTTTGGCGGTGGCTGAAGTTCAAGGAGGCGTTCTCCGGGGAGCTCGTGTCGTATGTGTTGGACAGGTTCTGTTCCCCCAGTAGTGGCGACGTTTTGGACCCTTTTGCAGGAACTGGCAGCACGATATTTGGGGCCAGTGCGCGCGGGTGCCGTGGCATCGGCATAGAGGTTCTACCTGTCGCCATATTTGACATGGTGGCCAAGAAGGCAGCTCTGGATGTGTCGCCGGAGGATTTCTGCGCTGCTGCGCAGGCTGCCGCGGCAGCCAGATTCGAGGACTATTTTGACGGGCATAACCCGTTCGATGCGGTCACCATTACAGCCAACGCCTATCCGCCGGCGAGCGCGCGGGCGGTGTGTGGGTACCTCAGGTACTGCGACCTCTACGATGGCCCGCCGCCTGTCAAAACGCTGTTGCGGCATGCTGGCATGGCTGTACTTGAGTCGGTCAGCTACACGAGGAAAGACGGCCAATACCTACGCTGGGACGGTCGCGCGCCGGGACGGATGAGTGACTTCCGGAAAGCCGAGATAGAAGACTTCCAGTCAGCAATCCGTTGCCAGCTAGGCATGATGTGTGAGGATCTTCACAGCTTCCACCACGCCTGGGCGCGCGCTGGCGAGCGCGGGGACATTCTGATCGTAGAGGGCAGTTGCTTGGTGGAGCTCCCTCGTATTCCTGCCTGCTCTGTTCAACTGGTCCTCACATCGCCGCCTTACTGCAATCGGTATGACTACACACGTACTTACGCTCTGGAGCTGGTTTACCTAGGCTTTGATAGCGCAGACATCAAGAGGCTGCGACAGCGGCTCCTCTCATGTACAGTGGAGAACAAAGAGAAGCAGGCGCTGCTGTCCAGCATTTATGAATCTAACGGGAGCCTCCTGAACGGGGCGCGCCGAGCAGTTGAAGGGCAAGAGCTCCTGCTCGCGATACTCCAGCGGCTCTCAAGTTACGCGCATAGGGGCTTGCTGAACAACACGAATATCGTGCGCATGATTGCCAACTACTTCTTAGAGATTAGTGTCGTCATCCATGAGGTAGCGCGGGTGCTGGAACCGCGTGGTCATTTTGTGATGGTCAACGATAATGTGCGCTATGCGGGCGTAACCATTCCTGTGGACCTGATATTGTCTGAAATCGCCGAGCAGGCTGGTTTGCGGACACAGTGCATTTGGGTGCTGCCCCAGAAAAAGGGCAACAGCAGCCAGCAGATGGGCAGATATGGGCGCGACGACTTACGGAAGAGCGTGTACGTCTGGGAGAAAGGCTGAGTCAGATGGCTCACCCCACAGGGAAGGAACTTCGAAGAGAAGCGCACGAGATCAACTATGGACTAGCAGCCCGTTGAAAAACTGGATCTGGTCGCGTTGGGAGCGCCGCCTCGCCGGATGCAAGGCGCGGCGACGAAGGCGATGCAAAGGATAGCATCGTCAAGGAGACGCAACGCAGCAGACGGCCAGGCGCCGCCCCAACCCAGAGGGCCGACGGCACTTGCGTCGCATCTCTGCGTTGCTCGGCCTTGGCGTGTCTGTCCTCTGACACGCCGTCGGCCTCACGCCTTGATCTGCTCGCAAGTGCCAGTCGGCGCGACCGAGCCCAGTTTCTCAACGGGCTGCTAAGGGTATCGTTCTTCTATCGAAAGTTACGTGAGGATGGTTTCTTCGGTTTTGTTTCGGATATCGAGAATCTAGCAAGGGCGTCCTCCCTTTACTCGTGGGAGGACCGGATGCACTGGCGCATCACCGATCAGGCATGGCGGGCGCTCGTGCAAGCCAAGATCGAGCCTCTGAGGATACTCGCCCATCCCAAGGTGCTTATGGAGCACCCCAAGCTCGTTGCGTACTATCGTAATGTTGCAGTCCTGCCGCGCAAGGGCGTTCAGTATCTTGCCTTTGACGTTACGAAGTACGAACTAGGCGGCGGACCTGACATGACCTACCAGCGAGCGCTTCAGTTGAGCAAACTGTTCAACTCGCATATTTCGGCGATCCTTGAATCAACGGTATCCATCAACTGGGAAGAGATCAGGGGTCTAATGTTCAGCTCGGCCGGCGCTTCGCTGGACGGATCGTGGCGCAACAAGGTAGGGCAGGAAGCCGCAAACCGAGTCAAGAGCTACCTTGTACGTCGAGTTCTGGAGAGACGTCTTGTAGCTGCCGCCGTGAACGCTGAAGGCAGCCCCGAACCTTTCAAGCCCGGTACGGACTACGTCCTGCACGTAGACTCGTATCTTGGCTTCAAGCTAAGCAACGGGTGGTCCATCAGGTTCGGCACTGAGCCCGACATATCGTTTATCGATGCTGCGGGCATGCCGCGATGTGCCATTGAAGTAAAGGGCGGTACCGACCCTGCGGGCGCATTGGAGAGACTCGGCGCCGTCCAGAAGAGCTTCCGTGCCGCCCGCGAAGACAACGAAACTGTCCGAACTGTGCTTGTAGCCACTTGCATCACTCCGGAGATGGCTCGGCGCATACGGCGGGATTCCCTTATTGACGAATTCTTCGATCTGACGGCGATCATTGGGGACCTAGAGGAGCGTGACAGCTTCCTGAGGACGTTCGACCCCTACTTGCGGCCGGGGTGAAGGCGGCGAGGGCGCTCGCGGGCGTGCGGCACAAGCCTCGGTCGGCTTTCGCTCTGATTGTCCCATGACGATTGCCTCCTTCGTGCGGCTCTCGGCATTTTCACCAAGGGAGGCGAACAGTGCCGGGCCTCGGGCTGCGAAGGCCGGAAGCCGTGCCCCTACCATCCCGTTCTTTTTCGAAAGCTCAATAGCTGACTTTCGATTCCACAACGAACGAGGGTAATTGATGGAAGAGACACTGACACCACGGACGCGCTTTATCCGCGCAGTTCTGTTTCAACCTGTGGACAGGCCGCCCTATATCGAGACTCACGGCTTCTGGCCACAGGCCGTCGAGCGCTGGCATAATGAGGGCCTGCCGCTTAGCGTCCGTCATAAGAGCGAGCTGGCGGATTTCCGGTCTGGCGACATTACGATAGAGCAGTATTTTCAACAGGAAGTCTATAGTTGGGCTCCTTTTGTGGGCAGTCCTACCCAGACGCCTTTCTGGCCACTTTTCGAAGAGAAGACGCTCCAGGAGGACGAGCACTACCGCATCTTTCAGGATAAGTCCGGCGTCGTAAAGAAAGACGTTAAGAAAGGACGCTCGATGCCCCAGTTCCTGAAATTCCCCGTTGAGTCGCGTGCTGACTGGGAGATCCTCAAAGAGCGTCTCGACCCAACGTGCGAGGAACGATATGAAGGCGCTCGCAAGGCAGCGGCGAGCGGCTTCAACATGAGGCACGACCTCATAACCTATCCGGTTTGCGGCGCTTACGGTATGCCGCGTAACCTGTTCGGCGAGGAAAAGCTCGCTTGCCTCTACTACGACGACCCTGGCCTGCTTCGGGATATCATGGATTGCTGGCTGTGCTTCTACGTCGGGAGCACCCGCCGTTTCACAGCCATAATAGACTTCGATTTCGTTTACTTCTGGGAGGACATGGCTTACAAGACCGGCCCGCTCATAGGGCCCAAGCTGGTGCGCGAGTTCATGATGCCCTACTATCGCCAACTCATTGAGGAAATGAAAAAGATGGGCCTGAAGGTCTTCAGTCTCGATTCGGATGGAAACATAAAGGTCATCATGGACATGTTCATTGAGGCCGGGATAAACAATTTCCTGCCATGCGAGATTGCGGCCGACATGGAGCCGCAGTGGGTGAGTGCGCGTTACGGCAGGCGCTGCTCCATCCAGGGCGGTTTGGACAAGCGGGCC
>CAYYNS010000106.1:0-6530 GCA_964473085.1 uncultured candidatus Brocadiaceae bacterium | reverse complement strand
GTGCGGCGCCCGCACGTTCCAGATGCCCACTGCCTGCTCGAACTCGCCCTCGTCGCCGAAGCTTGCCGTGCCGCCCGGGCCGGTTGCGTCGGCGAACCCCTGCGGCTGGCGGCCCCGATGAAGCCAGGCGAAGATGTGATTGACCACGGGGAATGCAAGCTCGTAGTAATGCGTGACCGTCACCTCTACCTCGCCGGAGGCGGGATAGCTCAGGGAGGAGACGTGGGTCTTGAGCAGGGCGGAGATGCCCGATTTTGGCACCAGGCCCCAGCCGGGCACCTCCACGGAGGCGGCGCTGCACTCGGGGGCCGTGAAGTTCCCCCCCTCGACCGTCGGTCCGGTTATGGGGGCGCATACCAGAGCGCTGGCGCGCGCCGCACGCAGGTAGGCCTCCCCGGGCGACTCCGCCACCAGCGCTGCGCGTGCGGCGCTATAAGAGGCGTAGCTAACAACCTGTTTCGCCACATACAGCAGGGCAAGCTGCATGATGGCGAACATGATTAAAAGTTGAAGGGGGAAGGCGAATGCGAATTCCACAAGCGCCTGCCCCCTTTGCAGCCCGGCCGGGGGGAAACCGGGCTGAACCCTCAACTTGTAGCGGGCAGTTGCCCCGATCCCTTGTGTCGGATTTCCCAGCACTCGATTTTCAACACTGTAACCCTCCCCGACCCACTGTCGGGGACGCCCCGAAGCCTTCCGGGCCGTCAGCAGGCCCCTATCAGGCCCACCGTGGCCCCGCTGGCGGGTAGCATTGTTACATACCATGCAATTACGCTGCCAATCGAGATCGCAAGGCCATACGGAACCGCCACGCCGGTGACCAAGCGTCTGGTTTCGCCCTCCTTGCTCCCCAGGCGCCGGGCGGAGAAGGTGAACCGCACGGCGCCCTTGAGCCCTTCCCGGAGCCTCCCGCGCCATATGAGCACAAGCAGCGCCATCAGTGCCCCTATCAGCGCGCTGTAGAGCAGGGCGTAGACGATGAAGAGGTTCTCTGCCCCCCCGATAGCGGCCACCGCCAGCATCAGCTTGACGTCTCCCCCCGCAATGCCTCCACGCAGATACGGCCAGATGAAGATCGTCGCCGCGATGGCCAGCCCCAGGATGGAGCTGACAAGGTTCACCCCCAGGATGCCACCATCCAGCAGGCCGCCGAGGGCGTAGCTTAAGAGCAGGCCGCCCACAAGTGCAGGGAGGGTGCACCAGTTGTAGAGCTTGCCGCGGGTCAGGTCCGTGTAGACGCACACGATCACGAGCGCAAAGAACAGCACGTGACGCGCTACGCTCAGGACGGCCTGTAGGCCCATGCCCGGCCCTCACAGGACGGCGACGAAGCTCGGGGGCCCAACGCCTCGGACGTGGCCTGCGCCCGATCACGGCTGGCTGAAGGCGTCCGACATGTCCTTCACGTCAACGGCCTGATCTACCTTGCCGGCCTGGCTGTAATCGTCGGCGTTGACCTGCTCGCCGGCCATCTTCTTGGTGCCCGCGCCGAACAGCCCGCGGATCTGGTTGCCGAACAGCAGGATCACCGCTATGCTGCCCAGGGCCACAAGGCCAAGGATGATCACGTACTCGCTGGTCGTCTGTGCCTTCCTTGCCACCTTCCTCATCCAGCTTGCCAGCCTGGACATCGCTCGCTCCTCCTCTTGTGAAATGCCCGCCTGCCTGCCTCACGGGATCGGCAGGCAGATGACGTTGACTATGTCCTCGTAGTATCCGATCACGCCCTCCTCGAAGGCGAAAAAGAACGTGGCCAGCGTGGCGACCCCGATCAGCGTGACAAACCACATCAGCACGCCGTACTCGGCGATCACCTGCCCTGCCCGGTCCCTGAGCAGGGCCAGCACGGGCCGTTTGAGGTCCTTGCCCCTCAAGTTCGCCCCGCCTCCCCTCTGCGAGATCTCATGGACGGCGAAGCTCAACGAACCCCGCTTGCATCTCCGCAAAAGACGTTCCTGAAGCCCCCAGTTTATACGCGCCAGGGCGGTCTTTGCAACCGGCGTGCGGCACGGCCAGCAAGCTGGCCGTGGCACACCTCAAGTCTGCGCTCTTGCAGTAGCAGGCGGCAGGGGGCATCAAGTATCCTGTCGTGCCCGCTTGACCCTTCGGCGTCTCACGGGAGACAGGGCGATGCCCCAGTGCCTTGCACAGGACTCGGACGCCTCCGGCAGCATCCCCGCCGGCTGGCTGCGGCGCAATCGCGCGTGGCTTGCGGTCGGGCTCCTTGCCGCCGTCGTCCTCTTCACGCGCAGTTGGGAGGGCGACCTGCACGGCGACGCCGTGCACTATGCCGCCGTCGCCAAAAACATCCTGTCCACCGGCGATTGGATGACGCTCTACGATGGTCCCGGCCTGCCGTACGGCAACAAGCCGCCGCTGATGATCTGGCTGGTCGCTATCAATTTCCGGCTTTTCGGCCCCTCCACCTATGCCGCCGTGTTCTGGTCCTGCCTGTTCGGCCTGGGGGCGTGCCTGCTGACGTATGCGGTTGGCGAACGCCTTTTCGGGCCGGCGGCGGGCATCCTGGCCGGCTGCCTGACGGCCACCTTCTCGGGCGTCCTGACCAACTTCGTGGAGCTGCGCCTGGACTCCGCCGTGACCTTCTGCACGGTGCTTGCGGTTTACGCCGCCCTGCGCGCGGCCGAGGGGCCGCAGCCGCGATGGCTCCTTCTGGCAGGCCTCGCAGGGGGCCTGGGCATGATGGTCAAGCCCTCGGCGGCTGCCTTCGCCGCTCTGCTGACGGTGCTGCTTGTGGCCGTGCGTCGGCCGCGCCTGCTGGTGCATCCGTCCCTTTTCGCTGCGGCGGGCCTGGCGCTGCTGATCGCCGGTCCGTGGCACCTGGCCATGCTCAGCCGCCACGGCTCCGGCTTCGGGGGCACGTATTTCGGCGAGCAGATCGCCGGCCGCCTTGTCCTCGGCGGCCACGTGCTGCGCAACCTGGCGCAGAACCTCGGCGCCCTCCTCGTGCGCGGGCTGCCCTGGTGGCCCCTCAGCCTCTATGCGCTCACCAGGTGGCGGCGGGCCGGCTCGTGGGAGCGCTGGGGGATGCTCGTTGCGCTGCTGTGGATAGGCGTGGTGGTGGGCCTGATGGCCCTGCCGCCGAAGCGCTACGACCGCTATCTTGTTCCCGCCTATCCGGCGATGGGCCTCCTGGCAGGCTACGGGCTTAGCCGGCTGATGTCGGAGCGGCTGCGGGCGATGCTGCCCGCGATCGTAGCGGTAGCGGCGACGGCACTATTGTTCGTCCTGGCGACAGTGCCAGTTCCGCTGCACAGCTACCGCTGCCGCGGCTTTGTGGAGGCGCGCGCGCTGTTGGACCGGCTATCGCCCGGCGCGACGATCGCCTCTTACGATCCCCGCTTCCCGACGGGGCCCAGCCGCGTGCCCCAGCAGTGGGGCCTGCGCGCAAAGACCATCTACTACCTGGACCGCTACCTGGTCAATCACGCGCGTGCGCAGGAGCTTGCCCGCGCAGGCGTAGAGCTCGTCATCTGCCGCCAGGAGCACACGGGCGCCCTCCTGGAGCAGGGCTACAGGGAGCTTGTGAACCTTGACGGCCACGCCCGGCTGCTGGGCCGCTGTCCCAGCGGCGAATGACGCGGCCCGCACCGCTCTGCGCGCATGCCGTCTCCCCGCAGAAGGAAAGGAAGCTCAACCCGCGGCGGTCTTGCCCGATCTCAGGGGGTTGACCGGCCGCCGAGTGGCCCATACACTGTGAAGGCGCCGCCGGGGTCACCTGCCGGCTGCCCGCCCGGCGGGAATCCGGATTCGGGCGCGGCAGACGGCGGCAGGCCGCCCGGCCGGGAGCTTCACAGTGCACCGTGTAACACGGGAGGAGCAGATATGGTGGCAGAGGGGGTCTCGTCCAGAGGCCAGATCAGGATCATACTGATAGTGCTGATCGGCATCGCGCTGGTAATCTTCGTAGTCCAAAACGCCCAATCCGTGCAGACGAAGTTCCTGATGTTCGAGGCGACGATGCCGCACGCGGCGGGCCTGCTGATAACCGCAGCGGTAGGCTTCCTTGCTGGTTTGCTCGCAGCAGGGCTTCGGCGCACGAAAGGCTGATTCTGGGGCGCCTGCTCCGCAGGAGCTGTCGCATGACGCTCCTGGCGGCGGGCGTTGCGGGTGAGAGGCGCAGTCACTGCTGTGCAGCAGCCGGCGCATCGAGCGCCTCGTAGAACCAGCCGAGTGGCAGCGCTCGTACTCCGCGCTTGCCAATGCGTCCCGCTTCGGGGGGCTGCCCGCCGAACAGCGAGTAGGTATAGGTCACGACTACGAAGTCTCGGATGAAGGCCGCGCGCGGGTAGCCGCAATACACGAAATCCTCGGGGATGTTCGGCACAAGCTTCTCGGCGCGGGTCCACCGCGGCTCTCCGGCGCACAGGCGGGCAATGTCCGGCACGCCGTTGCATTCGAGGTTTCGGAAATGCTTCCAGGAGCGGCCGCCGTCGGAGGAGATTGCAGCGCTAAGGCGCGCTCGCCTCAGGCCCCTGCTGATCTCCTCCCGGGATTCCTGGTTCCAGAGCAACAGTATGTCGTCGCTGCCGGGCACGCGAACGGCTTCGGCGGGCGAGTGGCTGGAGGCAAGCCCTGAAGGCTCAGGTTGCGACCAGGTAGCTCCCTGATCACGTGAGACGGACTTGAAGAGCTGCCCCATCTCCGTGCGCCCGAACATGACCACGCTGCCGTCAGGGGCGACGACCGGGGCGGCCTCCTCGAAACTGGCGATGCCGCCTGCGCCGTAATCCAGCGAGACAAAAAGCTCCCCGTCTTCATTGCGCCGCCACGTCTGACCCTCGTCGTCGGAATAGCACACGAACGTCGAGTCGAGCGCGACCTCGTGCGCATGTCCCTCCACCATGACCAGCCTGCCACGAAAGTATCCCCTAGCCGGCTCTACGAGGGGGCGGCGCCTGCCCGATCCCTTGTCAAAGAATGTGTGGAAAAGACCCCTCTGCCGCGGCTTGATGATCCGCCCGGAGGGCAAGACCACCGGCCGTGACCGTGCGCCGCGAGCACCACTGCCCGGATCGTCAGGGTCGGTGCGGTACTCAGGCAGGCCCATGGGGGGCGACCAGCTCACCCCCTCGTCGCAGGACCTGCGGAACTCAAAGCCCGGCCCGCCCTGGCCGGCGCCGCGGTAGCAGATGCCAAGCTCTCCTGATTTCAGCCGCAGCAGGTGGCACTCGCCCCCGACAACAGGCTTTGAGTCCGCCCGGCGGCTCTGTTCCCTTAGCGGCGCCGGTGGCATCCAGGTCAGGCCGCCGTCCTGGGAGACGGTGTAAGATAGGCCGGGCGTCACTACAAGCACACGTCCGTCGCGCAGCTCAGTGGCGTCCCCCCTCCGGTCGCCAGGCCAGCGCGCCTGGACGGCCTCGAGGTGTTCGGGGACAGAGTTCTGTTTTCCCCAGCAGCTCACCTTGAAGCCCCTCCCGAAAAAGAGCGCAGAGCCGCATTAACGGGGCGAGCACTTCAGCCATGACGGTGCCCTCCCTTCTATTGTGGAGAGCACCTTCATTAGATGAAACGCGCCCCCAAAGTCAAGACCTTCCCCGGTCGCATTGCCCCTTTTGTTAGTTGTTGAGTTGTGAACCCTATGCGGCGACCGGCCTGTCGAGCGGCTCTAGAAACCCGGCCGTCCACCGGCGGCAAGGGCGGAGGCGCCTGCTTTTGAGGGACAGGAAGGTCCGGATCGGACACACGCCCGCACGGGACCGTGTAGACTAACGGTAGTGCCGGGCAGGGCGCAGGCGCCACGGCACCCGCGTTTGGTTTTTTGGGTTCGGGCTGCGACCGTCAAGCGCAAGGGCCCCTGAGCCGGTAGGAAGGACGGAGGAGTTCTGCGGCATGTGCGCTGTGGTGGCGGATCGGGTGCATCCTGGGGGACTCATGGTGGCAATACCGGTGGGGAAGCCAGGGCTTATGAGCGGTCGGCCGGGGCGCGACAGTGGCGCCTGGGTGCGGGCAGGTCGCAGCTCCCCCTGGCGGCGGGTCGGAGTGGGGGCGGGCTCTGCCGGAAGGGCCGGATTGCGAAACGAACCTAATTTCCGGTAACGCCCCTCTCAGCAACGGGTTACGTTCAAAAATCTTGAGCTGGTTTCGCTGCCTTGGGAGCGACTATTGCAGGTGCTATAGAGGCTTGGAAACCGTCCGTTGGCGGCGGGTGCGAAATGGTGGCTTTCTGGATGCGCGGCGGGTGCGAAACGGCGGCGTGCGCTACCGCTCGCGCACGAGGTGCCCCTGGCGCTCGCCGCCTTCCAGCACGCTGGAGAACTGGAAGTAAACCAGCTCGTGGTCGGCCCGCAGCGTGTGCTCGACGCCGCGCAGGCACGCGACCATGTCGCCAGGCTCCAGCCCGAGCGTTACGGTCCTGCCGGACGGGCTGCGCAGGGTGACCGTGGGGCGGCCGGAGGTGAACCACCAGTATTCGTCGAAGTCGTGGTAGTGGAGCTCGACGTGGGTGTTGGCCGGCAGGCGGAATTCGTGGAACGAGCGCGGGTCCACGGGGTTGAGCGCCTCGGCGAGCG
>CAYYNS010000105.1:4167-6550 GCA_964473085.1 uncultured candidatus Brocadiaceae bacterium | reverse complement strand
ACGTCCTTCCGCGCGTCGTCCCGGCGGCCCAGCCTGTAGAGGCAGTCAACATGCCTCTGGAGGTAGGCGCCCCTGTCCAGCGAGCCCGTTGCCAACCAGGCCTCGAGCACATCCAGGGCCGCCTGCCAGTTCTTGTCGTCGTAGGCCGTGTAGATGCCGTAGAGCATGTCGTACGCCCGCGACCGGACCTCGGTCGGCGTGATGGCGAGGGCGAGCACGTCGCGGCAGATGGCCGCCGCGCGGCCCATGCGCCCGGGGTCGTATCTGGCGTACGTCCCGGCTTGCCTGTAGGCCTCCGCTGCGCGGATCATCCTCTGCGGGTCCTCGCTGCGGGCGGCGTCTTCGAGCAGCTTGAAGATTTCCTGCGCAAGGCCCAGCTTTTCTATCAGGCCCCACTGGTAGTAGTTGCCGTGGAACATGCGATCGGAACCACCTGCCAGGTCGCGCTCGGCCAGGTCTCGGATCTCTGCCTTCAAAGCTTCTGCGAGGTCTGCCGGCAACGGGCCGGCCTGGAGAGCCTGCCAGGACGACTCGCAGAACCAGTGCCACATGCTGCTGCCGTAGTTCCGCATGCTGCGGCCCTGTTTCTGCCAGGCCTCAAGCGCCAGGCGCGCAGCGGTAAGGTGCTCCTTGCGGTCCCGGTATGCCCTTGCGATCCGCTCCACGGCATTCCAGTACTCCCAGCGGTCCGACACCGGTTCCATCTTGGCCAGTTCCCTGACGGCCTCATCCAGCCTGCCCTCGTCCGCCAGGTACCTGATCATCTCGTAGCGGTAGCGCTCCGCGTCCTGGGCGCCCGTGCGGGCGAGATCGCCGTAGAGCTCGACGGTCAGGCCGCGCGATTCCTGCTGGTTGCTCAAGATGTCGGCGGCGTTCCGGAGGAGGTTGCGCCGGTCGGCCTCGCTGAGCTCGCCTCCACCGGTGCGGGCGTACTGAGCCACCTCCCCGTAGCGCTTCTCAGCGCAAAGGAGCTGCATGACGTAGTAGCCCAGTTGCGTCGCCTCCTTGAGCGGGACCTGGAGGAGCGCAGATAAATGCGCGCCTGCCTGCTGCTGGTCATTGCGCGCCCGGGCTACATGGTAGGCCAGCGCCAGGCCGCAGCCGCGGCTGAAAGGCTCCTGGCTGGCCAGCAGGGCCGGCAGCTTCCCCTCAACCACACGCAGTACTTCCTCCGCCGCGACAAGCTGGGCCAGGCGCTGCACCGCATTGGTGCCCTGAGAGCTCGCCCACGCCGGCGTCTCGACGAGGCGCAGGTAGAGCTCGGCGGCGCGCTCGTTACTACCGAGGTTCTGGAGCAGATCGGCAGCCTGGTAGGTCGGCCACGCGTTGGAGGCATACGACTGCGTCTCCTGCAAGGCCAGCCAGCCCTCGATGGCCAGGTCCTGCCGGTTGCGATTCGCCCACCACTGCGCAAACTGCTGGAGCAAATCCGGATCGCGCTTGAGGGCCTCCATCGTCTGCCGCGTTGCAGCCGCCACCTCCTCCGGCTTGCCTGTTTTCTCGACCAATGCATGCCGCGTGACGGTGAGCCAGACGTCCTGCGGATCGTCCTGAGCCAGGCGGTCAAGGAGCGCAAGCCCCTTCTCGGACTCGCCGGTCATCAGGCAGGCGTTGACCAGCAGGCGCGGCCAGACGGGGTCGTTCGGCTCAGCGGCGCAGAGGCGCTCCAGCGTCTCCCCATAGCCCTGCCAGTCAGAGGCGAACCGCAGGCACGCGAGGGCGGCGTTCGTCCACGGACGGGCGACCGGGTCCTCATCCTCGGCGCGCTGCCGGCACTCGGCCAAGAACCGGGCGCGGACCTGCGCGTCCATGGCCGCCACGCGCGGCCGCAGCCGCAGCGCCCAGTCCAGCAGGTCGGCCAGGCCCGCGTACTCCCGCGCTACCTGCTGCCTTTCTCTCGTCAGGTCCTCAAGAGAAGCGCCGGGCTGCGGCGTTTTCGTGGGAGGTTCCGTCAGGACCGGATCGGTCGTATAGGGCGTATAGGACTTATCGCCTGCATCAGCGGGTCGCTGCGCCCCCTTCCTGGCGGCCTCGATCTTGGCATCCAGCTCGTCCATCTTGCGGCCGACCTCTTCGAGGCGCTTCTCAAGCGCGGCGCCCAGCTCGCGCAACTGCGCGTCCGCGGCCGAATAGTCCTTCTGCTCGATGATCTTGAGGATCTCCGCCGAGCGTTCCTGCTCTTGCTTCAACGCCGCTCCGGCCGCCTGCTTCCAGAGCGTCTCGAGGGTTTGCGTGATCAGCTCGCGCTGCCCGGCCTGGTAGAGGTACTGAACGAGGTACCGCACGAGGCGGGGGTTGTCCCCATGGTCGGGGAAGCGCCGCAGCATGTCCGCCACAACGTTTGTGGCGCGCTCGTACTCCGCCCTCTGGACAAGCGGGTGGA
>CAYYNS010000105.1:0-4067 GCA_964473085.1 uncultured candidatus Brocadiaceae bacterium | reverse complement strand
AGCTCCGCCGGGAACTCCGCCTGCCGGGCCAGCTCCGCCAGCTTCGCCAGCGCCTGTGCGCCCAGGCCGTAGCTTTGGGCGAACCGGACGGCGCCGTCTAGCTGAGGGCGCTTGCCCTGCTGGATCGCCTGCTCGGCCAGGGCGAGCGCGCGGGCGTTGTCGCGCTGGTAGCACGAGTTGAGGGCCTGCTGGTCGCCAGCCTTCAGGAACCAGCCCTCAAGGACCTTCCAGGCCTCGTCCCTGCGCCCGAGGTTGAAGAGGACCTGTGCGCGCAACTGGTGCGTCTCCAGGCCCAGCTCTTGTGCCTTTTCTGCCAGTGCGAGGGCTCGCGTGGGGTCCTGGCCCGACAGAGCGTTGGCCACACTGTGATGCGCGTAGGCGCTGTTGGGCCACCTGGCAAGCGCCCTGTCCAGGAGCCTGACTGCGTCGGACATGCCGGCGCCAAGCGCCGCTGAGTGCGCGGAGGCGAAATAGTTGACCGAACCGTTCTCGTCCTGGCTCGCTTCAGCGAGCGCCTCGTACTCGCGCGACGCCTCAGCGTAGCGTCCTATGGCAGAGAGCTGAGAGGCGTAGCGCGACCGGAGCGCCTCACGCTGATTCTTGCTCTGGTCAGCGAGCGCGGCGGCCTTCTGGAGTGACACGAACGCGGCGTCCTTCTGTCCGAGCTGGGCCTGGAGCCAGGCGCGCTCGAACCACAGGCTCGGGTCCCAGCTCGCAGACCTAGTCAAGCTGTCCAGCTCGCCAAGCGCCGCGGCGAACTTGCCAAGCCTGAGCAGCGTGAGCGCAAGGTCGAGCCGGTCCTGGAGCGAATCGGGCCTGACCAGCACGGCACGGCGGGCGTAAGACTCGTCGCGCCAGGCCCTGTCCACCTTGAGCTTGCGGCCATCGTCAGCAACGATCTCGGTCACGTTGTGCTGATCGAGATAGCCGCGGAAGCTCGGCAGATAGCCCCTGCGATACCCATAGGAACGCCCGGACTGGTATTCCTCGAGCCTGCTGTACATCGGGCCGCCGGCCGGCTGGAACGGCGGGGGTGGCGCCAGCGCTGGCACCGGCATGGCCATCGAGAAGGCCGTCCCCTCCGGGAGGGCACGAAGCCGCGAATCCGGCCTCGACCTGCCTTCCGCTTCATCACCCCACCACAAGTCCAACTGTTCCCCGGCTGGCTCTTCCCTTGCCAGGTCCAGTTTCAGCTCGCCCTCCTTTTCCTCGGAGGCGATCTCCTTGCCGAGGAACTCGCTCAGGTCCGCATCTTTATCCTTCAGGTCACCTACCAGCCCGTTCCTGGCATAGATGGCATCGGGCGCCGTCACCTGGGCAGCCTTCTCCGCTCCCTCGGTAGGGACCGAAAACCAGCCCCAGCCGTCGCCTATCCCCGCCTGTCGTCCGCCAAAAAAGTAATAGTCTTCGCGGCGCCCGTACCTCACGTCATCCCAGCTCATCAGGGGCAGCTTGCCGCGGATGTCGCGTCCGAGCACCTCAAAGCCCGGCTCCGGCAGCAGGATTGTCAGGGCCTCCGCCCGCGTGAGCGGCTTTGCCGGAGGCTTCGGCACCTCTACCCCTGGCTTACGGAGCGTCACACCGGCCAGCTCGCCCCGCCAGTCCACCATCCTCATCCGCCGCACGATGCCGAACCGCGCATAGTCCTCCTCGCTCTCCAGGACCAGGAAGGCGGTGAACGGCGACATGATCTGGTAGTAGATCGAGACGGCGATGATCTGGTCCTTCAGGTAGGCGTCGCTGGCCGCATCGGCCAGGCCCATCTGCGCGCGGAGGGCGTCCATGTGGGCCTTCGCCCAGAGCCGCGGCAGGAACTGGTTCTCCTCCTCAGGCAACGTCAGGTCCACGTCGTACTCGCGCCGGAAGCTGTTCTGGTCGGCAACGCCGGTGACGATGATCTTGCCCGGCCCGCCCTTGACCACGCGGCCGAGCACCAGCCCGGTATCGCCCACCATGAGCGTGCCGAGCGACGGCGGATATAGCGCGGCCACCTCGATGCCCTCGAACTGGAGCTCGACGTCGTGCAGGACGGGGCGCGTGAACTCCTCCAGGATTGAATCGGCGGCCTCGAACACGTCGCTGACGCCTTCCACCGCGCGGAAGGTCCCGCCCAGGCGCGCTGCAAGCCCGCTCAGGACCGGCTGGTCGTAGGATGCGCCGATCGCCACGCAGCTAAGCTCGACCTGTTTGCCCTTGAACAGGGCGGCGATCTTGTCAACCAGCTTCGCGCCCTCAAGCTGGCCGAGCGTGTCAATGCCGTCCCCCATGTAGACGATGCGGACGTGCTTGCCGTCCGGCAGCGACTCGGCCACGGCGCGGAAGGTCTTCAAGAGGTCCGTGCCGCCCAGAGGCTTGCGGGCGGCCAGAAACTCGCCCACGGCCTCCGGTGCGTCCCAGTCGGCGATCTGGAACTCTGGCCAGAGCAGCTCAGGAGCGATCCCGGCAAGGATCAGGTTGAACCTCCAGCCGAACACCATCGAGCACACGCCGCTGGCGAACTGGCCGGCGACGCTGAAGGACTGCGGGTCAACGGAGGCCGACCCGTCGAGCACCAGCAGGAGGCGCTCGGGCACCTGGCGCGGCGCGGCAGGCACGCGCGGATCAATCTGCGCCATGAAGTAGCCTTCTGGCTCGTCCGCGCGCCGGTTGCTCAGCACGATGCACTCGGCGGAGTCAGGCACGCGCCAAGTCAGCCGGAAATCGCGCTGTGGCGTGTAATCCTTCGCCCTGAAGGCCACCGCCGCCCGCGTCCCGTCGTCGGACAGGCCCCTGGTGACGTTGTGGGTTGGGCAGTCCAGGTCATAGAGGCCGGGCGTGGAGAGGATCTTCACCTGCATCGAGAGTTCCTTGAGCGGGTTTTTGACCAGCATCTCGCTGACCAGCGGGAAGGTGTAGGTCACGCGGGTCTCGCGCCTGCGCAGCACCTGGGTGTAGCCGAGCTGGATGCGCTTCTCGGACCTGGGCTCGATGGGGTAGACGCGCATCTTGAACAGGTTCCCGCCGACCCACTCCAGCAGGGCGGGGTCGCGCTGTTCGCGCCGGATGTACTCGAAGATCTGGCGAGCACGGTGCAGCTCAACGACCGCCCCGACGATCCGCCTGTCGCCGACGAACATGGCGAACTCGCTGATGGTGGCGTCCGCAGGCAGGCTGTAGTAGAAGGTGCCCTCCAGGCGCCGGTCGGTGTGGTTCATGAAGACCATGTCGAGGAATGTGCGCGCAACACCGTCCACGACCGTCACGCTCACATCATAGGACTTGATTTCCAGCGGCAGCCTCTTGCCGGCCTCGCCTGCATCCGCCACCAGGCGCGCGATTGACTCGTCCGACTCCGTCAGAGCCTGTATCCGGGCAAGCCAGTCAGCCGAACCGGGAGCGGCGGCGATCAGCCGCGCGCCCTGAGCGTCAACGATGCCGGACTTGCCGGCGGGTATCTCAGCAACGATCTCCGCCTGGCCTGCGGGGGGGCCGATCCGGACCTTGCCCTGCCTGACCTCGCAGACCGTGGAGCCAGCGATGCCGCGGACCTTATCCTCCGGGGTGACGTAGACGGCGAACTCCGTGCCGAGCGCCGCCACCCATCCGGCCGGGGTCAGGACGACGAAGCGCTCCTCGCCCTTCGCCACCGCGAAGTAGGCTGCGCCCGCCTTCAGCGCCCATTGCCGCTCGGCGTTGCAGACGACCTCGCTGCCTGCCCTTAGCGAGACGGTCGAGCCGTCGGCGCCGAGCAAGACCGCGCAGAAATCCGGGTTTCTCTCCACCCGCACGCCGTGGCCGAACGCAACCTCCTCGCCCCTGCGCAGGAGCCGCCACCGGTTGTCCTGCGGGCCTTTGACGAGGACCAGCCCGCGCGACCGGAACAGCCTGGGGGTCCTGGTAACGCGAGGAATCTCGATCGCAGAAGCGGCCCTGGCCGCCTCGAGCTCAGCCGACGCGATGACTTGCGCTGGGAGTTCGGGGCTCGGGCCCGGACCGCTGCCCGGCGCCGCGGTCCGCCGTGGGCTCAGCCAATGAAACGCCACCAGCCCCACCAGGATCAAAAGGGCGGGCCTCAGCCATAACCAGCC
>CAYYNS010000104.1:0-6555 GCA_964473085.1 uncultured candidatus Brocadiaceae bacterium | reverse complement strand
TGGCCGCGGTCCGTCTGGGGCAGGTATACGACGCGGCATTTCTCGGCGCATGCCGACCGCGCGTTGACATAGCCTCGGAAAGTCAGGTAGGGACCCAGGCTCCGGTACGTGGCCAGCTCCAGGTCGGTCAGGTTCGCTGCCTTCTGGAGCTCATGGTCCAGTGCCAACGCATGTTCAACCCACAGCCGCGCCTCTGGATATTCGCTGTACGACGGGGTCTTCGCCATCCGCTCCTTGTGGAAGGCCTCCAGGCCCGCCAGCAGGCTGTCGCGGTCCACGAACGGGGCGTCCTTCATGACGCGCTCGATGGGCGCAACGAGGAAAAAGTGCCTGTTTGAGGCGATTCGCTGCGCCTCCTGCCGCGCCGATTGGACCGAGTCAGGCAACTTGATGGACATAAAGACCTCCCTCCCCTACCGCATTCGCTCTTCGATCTCCTGGAGCACGCCAGCCTCATGAGCCAGCTTCAGGAACGGCATGTAGGTGCGGTACTGCTTGGCTGCTGTCCGGATGCCCGTCTGCCGCACGGGAGGGCCCGTGAAGCGCAAGAGTTCTATGCCAGCCTGCACGTACTTCACATCCCCCGTAGCGTAGTAAGCGTAGGCATAGGCGGGCAAGGTCAGGTTGAGCTTGTACGGCAACAGATCGCCGCACCACACGATGCCCATCGCATTGCGCCCGTTCTGGAGGTGCCAGTCCATGATGGCGAGCATCAGGCTCAGGGCGTCCCGATCGCCCGTCACCCTGTGCAGGTTCCCCAGGCCGGTCAGCACTGTGCCCGTCCCGAAGTTCAGGCCACCCGCCTCGTAGGTGCCCGTGCGTTCGACCACGTTCCGGATGTCATCGCGGATCGTCCGCGCCGCCTTCAGACATCTTCTGTCATGCGTGACCTCGATCAGTGCTGACAGCGCAATGAGGGCCCAGCCCATCATGCGCGACTCGGTCTCCAGCACCTCCAGGCGCTCCTCGACGTACTGGCAGATGTTTCGCCCAAGACTCTGTGCAACCTCCAACGCCCGTTCGTCACCGCTGGTCACATAGTACTGGAGCAGCCCTTCGGTCCACGTGTGGCTTGGATAGACCGCAGCAGTCGTGTGCCTGTGGCAGTGGGCCGGGACACCGCCGACTTTCCAGCGGTCGGCGCTCTTGCGCACGAAGTCCACGTCTATCTGGTGCTCCGCTGCCACACGCGCGCTCTTCCATGCGTTGGCCCTCCCGCTGCGCCACGTCTGGATCACGGCCTGCGAGATGAAGTCGTGCTCGTTGTTGATCCACACCGTCTCGTCAGGCAGGCCGATGTTGGTGTAGTTGTAGCCCGACTTTGGGTCGTCACCGTAAGCCAACATGCCGGTGTCCCATCCTCGTTCGATTTCGGCCAGAAAGGTCCCTTCCAGCAACGGGTAGCGCTCGGGCATCCACGGCAGGAAGTTCTCCATTCCGAAAACCCTGCAGCGCCCGTACCACTCAAATGGCACCAGGACGTTCACGGGAGATTCGGCCTGGTAGTAGTAGCGGTGGAGGTCCAGGGCGGCAGCTTCGCGCTCAAAGAAGGCAAGCCGGATGCGATGGATGCGGGCCATGCCCTGAGCGAGGTTCTGGAGCCTCGAGCCTGCGGGCCAAAGGTGGTACTCGATCGCGCCGCCTGTGACCTTCAGGCGTTTTGGCCAGTTCTCCTTGCCTTCCTGAAGGAAGGTAACTGCCGACCATTCCCCCGTGCGAAGACCGACGTAAGGGTCAACCAGGTCGCGGTTATGCATCAGGTAGGGCGGATAGCCAGTGGTGTCTTCCCGAAGGCTCGCCACGTCCCCAATTCGCGGCCCCGTCGGCCCAATGCGGATGTCCACATCCACCGGTAGCTGTGCCAGCCGCGGGAAGGAGTTGAGGCCACTCGAGACCTGGCAGACCACATGGGAAAGCACGTCCCTGCCAACCACAGGCGGCAGGCGCAGGCCCACTTCGCCGACACACACGCCTTCCACCTCATCGCCCATGTTGACGAAGGCATGGGTCAACGTCAACTCAGCCCGCCCGGCGTCGAAGCGCAGGCGCAGCTCGTAGTTGAGGAAGGCCTTTCCGTCCGCAGACCTGTGCTGCCCGCGTAGCTCCACAACGCCAACAAGAGGCCCGGCCTCCACCACGCGCACGGACGCAGCCCCGTCCAGCTCTCCGAGGTACTCCATGCCGCTTGCATCACGCGTCCAGAGCTCAAGGTCGCCGCCGAAGACCGGCTTGCCCCAGACGCTCAGTTGCAACGTGGGCCGGCGGCAGTCACGCGCGACTACGGCATGAAGCGGCCCGTTGTCCACCACGACTTGACCCGCCTCCTCGCGCATCCTCACGGGCGACGGCGGACCTGGAGACAGGCTCTCATCACCCAGCGCAAGCGTGAATACGGCCGGCCTATCGTGAGACACGTCGCACTGCCACGCCACATGGGCGAACATCACGCTGCCATCATCCCAGTGTGCAAGCGGGCGCACCTGACGCGGCACGGCGGCACCCGTTGCGTCCCTGAGCACAAGGCGTTCCACGTCCCGTACACGGCCTCTTGGCAAGGGAATCCCCCGCGCGGTCGGCCAGCCGAAACGCCGATCAGGAACCGGCTCGTTGTGCCTGTAGCCCAGCCCAAGGAATGAGTAAGGCCTCAACCCCTGCCTCGGAACCTCAACCGTGATACGAACTTCGTTGTCCCGCACCAGTGGTTCCATCCTTAAGACAAGAAGTAGCTAAGTTCCAGAAGAAAAGGAAAACAAGCCCAGTCAAAGGGTAACGTGTGGCACGGCTTGCTTGCAAGCCGTGTGGATTGTCCGCACGGCTGGACAAGCCGTTCGACAGGCTCACGGCCCTGAGCAACGTCGAAGGGCCAGCCGGCGGACCTCACGACGGCCGGTCGCCGAAAAACACCCTCACGTCCGTGGGGAAGACGAACACGTCGTCGTCCCTCTTCAGGGCGAGCATGCGGTAGCGGTCCTGGGAAATCTCCACCTGGACAGGCTCGCCCCACTCGCTGAGCAGTTCAACCTTCACCGTGGGCCCCGCGGGGTTGACGTGTCTGACCTTCGCCCTGAAGCACCCGCCGTGCTTAGGCTCGCGGTCAATGTCCAGCAGGTGAGGCCTCACATAGACCATTGCCGACCGCGCATCGGGTGCCGCCTCCGGGAGCTCCACGCTCATGCGCCCCAGGTAGGCTTTGCCATTCTCAACGCGCCCGTGGAACAGGTTCACGTTGCCAAGGAAGTTGTAAACGAAGGCATTCGAAGGATGGTGGTACACCTCTTCGGGAGCCCCTATCTGTTCGACGCGGCCCTCGTTCATCACCACGACGCGGTCGGCGACCTCCAGCGCCTCCTCCTGGTCATGGGTCACGAACACGCTAGTGACGTGCATCTCATCGTGCAAGTGGCGCAGCCATCGGCGCAGCTCGTGGCGCACCTTTGCATCGAGCGAGCCGAACGGCTCATCCAGCAGCAACACCTTCGGCTCAACGGCCAGCGCCCGCGCCAGGGCCACGCGCTGCCGTTGCCCACCTGAGAGCTGCGACGGAAGGCGGTCAGCGTAACGCTCAAGCTGCACCAGCCCCAGCAGCCTGCCCACCTTGTCGCGGACGGCACCCCTGGACGGGCGCACCCTGCGCGGGCGCACACGCAGGCCAAAAGCAACGTTCTCGAAAACGCTCATGTGCCTGAACAGCGCGTAGTGCTGGAACACGAAGCCCACTTGCCTGTGGCGCGCGCTCCGAGTCGTCGCATCCTCCCCCTCAAAAAGCACGGTGCCGCTGTCGGCCGCCTCCAGGCCCGCGATGATCCGAAGCAGAGTGGTCTTCCCCGAACCGGACGGCCCCAGCAGCGCAACCAGCTCCCCGGTGCCGACCTTGAAACTGACATCTTCGAGGGCAACGAAGCTGCCAAACCTCTTCGTGATGCGGCGCACCTCAATGCTCATAGGCTTCCTCCGTGCCAGCGGCTGTGTGCTCTCGCGCTAGCATGGTCACCGAAGACCTCCACTCGACGAGCTTCTTTGCGGCCAGCGTCACGAGTGCAAGCAAGAGCAGCAGAGACGCAACGGCGAATGCGGCCACGAAGTCATACTCGTTGTACAGGATCTCCACGTGGAGCGGCATCGTGTTAGTGACCCCGCGGATGTGACCTGAGACCACAGACACGGCGCCGAACTCCCCCATCGCCCGCGCGTTGCACAGGATCACGCCGTAAAGGAGGCCCCACTTGACGTTGGGCAGCGTCACACGCCAGAACACATGCCATCCGCTGGCGCCCAGCGCGACGGCCGCCTCCTCCTCCTCGATGCCCTGAGCTTGCATCAGCGGGATGAGCTCGCGGGCCACAAAAGGGAATGTGACGAAGAGTGTCGCCAGGATGATTCCTGGAACTGCGAAGATGACCTTGACCCCACGGGCTGCAAGCCAGGCTCCGCAGGCGCTGTGCGCGCCCAGAAGCAACACGAAAACCATGCCCGATATGACAGGCGAAACAGTGAAGGGCAGGTCAATGAGTGCGACTATCACGTGCTTGCCAGGGAACTCGAATTTCGCAATCGCCCAGGCCGCAGCTACACCGAAAACGACGTTGAGCGGCACGGCGACCCCCGCGGCCAGCAGCGTCAGCCTAATTGCAGCCAGCGCCTCTGGCTCAGTCACGGCTCCCAGGTAAGCCGCCACACCTCTTTTGAAGGCCTCCACGAAGACCACGGCCAGCGGGACGAACAAGAACAGAGCCAGAAACAACAGGGCTGCTCCTATCAGCGCACACCGGATCGCTACGGGTTCCGACCTGACGCCGGTAGCCGTGACCCTCAGGTCGCTCCGTTCCCTTTCGAGAATCCGATCCACAGCAGCCGCACCCTCCTTGCTCACTTGGCCTGCGCCCGGCGGCCCCACAACTGGAGCAGGTTGATCAGAAGCAGCAGCATAAAGGAGGCAACGAGCATGACCACAGCAATCGCCGTGGCACCGGCATAGTCAAATTCCTCGAGCTTCGTCATGATCAAAAGGGGAGCGATCTCGGTCCGCAGCGGCGCATTTCCAGAGATGAACACTACGGAGCCGTACTCCCCCAGTGCGCGCGCAAAGGCCATCGCAAAGCCAGTGATCAGAGCGGGAAGCACGCACGGGAAGATCACCCGCCGAAAGACCTGCCACCGACTGGCCCCGAGGACTACGGCAGCCTCTTCTACCTCTATGTCCAGGTCCTGAAGCACAGGCTCGACCGTCCGGACCACGAACGGCAAACCGATGAACGTGAGCGCGATCACAACTCCCAACGGCGTGAAGGCTGCCTTGATGCCCATGCGAGCAAGCCATTGCCCAATGCAACCGGTGCTTGAGTAGGTAGCCGTCAACGCTATCCCGGCAACCGCCGTCGGCAGGGCGAACGGAAGGTCCACCATGGCATCCACAAGCGCCCTGCCGGGAAAGCGGTAGCGCACAAGCACCCATGCCACGAGCAGTCCAAAACCGACATTCGTCAGAGCCCCCGCGAAGGAAGCGCCGAAGCTCAACTTGTAGGCCGCCAGGGCGCGAGGCGACGTGACAGTACGCAAGAACTGCTGCCACGTAAGAGTCGTGGCCCTGAGGAAAAGCATGGAAAGGGGAATGAGCACAATCAAACTGAGATACAGCAGCGTGAAGCCCATCGTCAGCCCGAAACCGGGCAACGCGCTGCGGCGCTTCGTCAACCCAAACACTCCTGCGCTCCCGTAGAGGCAAGCAACGTCGCAAGGCCACTGCGCTGAGGCCGAGGCCCCGCGCCGTCATCTTGCCAGAAATATCCGGTCAAATACGCCGCCATCCCCGAAGTGTACGCTCTGAGCCTTCTGCCACCCGCCAAAAACGCCCTGGATGGTGAAGAGCCTGAGGTCTGGAAACTGATGGGCGTATTTCTGCGCAACGGAAGGTACGACGGGCCGGTAGTAGTGCTTCGCCACGATCTCCTGGCCCTCTTCTGAGTAGAGGTATTCCAGATAAGCGCGCGCAACAGCGAGCGTGCCGCGTTTGCGCGCCACGCCCTCGACAACGGCCACGGGTGGCACCGCAAGGATGCTGATCGAGGGGACCACGATCTCGAACTCGTCCCTCCGCAAATCGCTCACTATGAGGAGGGCTTCGTTCTCCCACGAGATGAACACGTCGCCGATGCCGCGCTCAACGAAGGTCGTGGTGGAGCCGCGCGCGCCCGTGTCAAGCACCGGGACGTTCTTGAACAAACGAGTGACAAACTCCCTGGCTCTGGCCTCGTCCCCGGGCCACTTGTCCAGGCAGTAGCCCCAGGCCCCCAGGTAATTCCAGCGCGCTCCGCCAGATGTCTTCGGATTGGGCGTGATCACGGTGACCCCCTCCCGCACCAGGTCATCCCAATCCTCAATGCCCTTTGGGTTGCCCTTGCGGACGACGAAAACGATCGTCGAGGTGTACGGTGCGCTGTTGTTGGGCAGGCGAGCCTGCCAGTCCCGGGGAATCAGCCCCGTTTTCTCGCTCACAGCATCAATGTCATACGCAAGCGCAAGCGTTACGACGTCTGCCTCCAGCCCATCAATCACCGC
>CAYYNS010000103.1:0-6561 GCA_964473085.1 uncultured candidatus Brocadiaceae bacterium | reverse complement strand
TGACGCGCGTCGCGCGCCCTTTGAGCGGCGATCCCCCGGGGGGTCTTCACGATTCAAAACCACCGGGGGTCGCTTTCAAGGAACTTGAAAGCCCGTGAGGGCGTGCCTTCGGACGCTTCGAGGCCGAAGGCCGTCCCGAACGGGCCGCGTTCGGTGTTGTTCGCCGAAGCGCCGCCACCACCGGCGCGTACGGTTGTGCAGCGCGATGCTGCACGATTACGCCCAGCCCTCGCACTCCTGGAGCACGTCCAGGATTTGGTAGTACCCCACGAGTTCGGTTGATGCCCCGTGGTGTTCGAAGTAGGAAAGAAGCCATTCTGCCGCGACGCGAACGGGGACGAACAGGAACCAGGTCGGCGAAAGTGTGATGTAGTTCTCGGCCCATAGCGGGTCCTTGCAGTGTTTCCGTAGATAGCGTCGTGCAAGGCGGCGAATGACTCGGTCCATGTGGGCGGTTAGCTCGATGGTTAGGACGGGTTGGGTGCGCAGGGTTTGGGATCTTCCCCAGCGTCGGCCTCGGTAGGACGTATCGAGGGTCTGGTCCTCTTTGGTGACGTACTTGGACAGGTAGTGACGAGCTTTGCGGAAGCTCTGTACTGCCTCGATCTTGGCGCCGTGGGCGGCGTGGTGCACGTCGTGCGGTGCGACGAGCTGATGCCAGGTTTGTCGCATCGCCGGGATTACGGTTGAGGCGGTGGGTGCGCCGGCGCGCGCAGGCAACCAGAGCATCGCGTGGAAATGCGCGACGCCTCGTTGTTGCATCTCGGCTCGCCAGAGGTAAGCGCCGGCAGGCACCATCCGCCGGAAGTGGGTTAGCCAGCGATCAAGCGCGTCGAATGCTCGGTCGTACGGACACGTTTCGAGGTTGTGGAAAGTGAGGTTGCACCACAGCGGCGCTTGGTAGCTTCGCGGGTCCACTTGGCAGAGCGCGCGGTAGAGGCGGTGGCGCGACGCATGCGTGAAGTGTTGGACGAACCCGCGAAGGCCGCCTCCTCTGCGTTTGTCACGCAGGTCGGCATAGTCCGAGCGAAGCTGGCACATGCCCGGCCAAAGGGCGATGGTGCTGTTGCTGATGAGATATGCGCCTTTAGCCAAGAGGCGTCGGTGTTGACCCGAGCAGGGTGCGGTGTTATCATCCTGCTTAGGCCGGGTGTCGGACGGGGCCGACTGCGTTCCGTGTGGGCGCGGTTGGCCCTGTTCGTTGTTGGGGGCGAGTGCTTCGGATACGGCTCCCATGTGATCGGCTCCTTTCTGCGGGGCGGCTCTCGTACGTGCGAGGGTCGCCCTGTGTGTTTGTGGTCTCCTCGTCAGGCGGTGAACTTCAGTTGATAGCGGACCCTGGTGGTTCCTCGGCTCCCTGCGTTGGTGGAGTAGCTGAAGGAGTAGACCGCTACCCAGATACCGGGGAGCACGTCGTACAGGTTGTAGGTTGGGGAACCCGGTCCTGCCGAGACGCAGCGGGCAAAGACGGGCGGAGCAGGGTCGGATAGAAGGTAGTACGGGATTGCCCAGCCGCCCCGGTAGCGCGGCGCGAGAAAGCCCGCGGTGTAGTTTCCGGTGTTGCCGACGTAGAGGCGTTGCGTTGCGGGGTAGTAGAGGCACTGGCCGGTGAGGATGTCGACGAAGCTGCGCCCCGGTTGTTGGCTGGGCGGGTATGCGAGTTGGTTGGTTCGGATCGATCGGTATACGAGAGCGACGAGTTGGTGGTAGGCCGCCTGCGTTGGTGCGGGATACGCGAAGTGTTGGCCGCTCCAAGCGTGCACAAGCTCGGAGGCGATGTGCCGCGCCTGGCGCATGCGCAGCATGGCGCTCGTTTGGGGTGCGGACGTGCGCGGGCCGTCCCTGGCAAGGCGGGCTATCGCGATACCATCGGGGGTGCGCCGGACCCCGCGGAATGCGGACAGGCCGCCGAGCCTACCAGGGACGGCGAGCGAGTAGATGCCTGCCGGGTGCTTCACGGGCTAGGTGGTCCCCGCTTGAACGACGCGCCACTCGACACGGGACAGCTTGCCGAGCGCGGTCCCTGCGCCCTGCCACCACCCGCCAATGAGGTAGTACTGCCCGACCTCGAGGCCGGTGATCGCGTACGGCGATCCGTTGCGAGTGTCGCAATCGAGGAACGTGAACGTCGGGTGAACTAGGTCCGCGTTTCGGTCCCTGCGGGCGGCAACCAGTTGCAGTTGGTCTGCATTGGTTCCGTCGGCGCCCAGCTCTGCGGACCAGGTAACGTCGATGTTTCCTGGCGTGGCCGACTGCGCGACCGTCCAGGTGTTCGGGAAGTGAAGCGCTCCCAGGGGCGTGTCCGCCGGTGCGACGAACTGGTACGTGCCGTTCAGGGCCTTGATGAGGACGCTCATCAGGCTTTGGAACCCCGGAAGCTGACCAATCCCGCGGTCCCAGTCGGTGAGGTAGACTGACGGACCCCAGTTGCGGACCACGTACAGGGCGTCTTTGAACTTCCCGCGCTGCAACTGTTGGGCGCCGGTGTTCGGGTTCGCAGGGATGACGTAGCTCCTCGTGGTCGCAACCTTCCCCAGTCGGTCGCGCGCCGCGCCCCACACAATGCCTCCTGTGGTGCCTCGAGGATCCCCGTAGATACCCATGCGTGATTTGGCCATCTGGTTCCTCCTGCCGGGTCAGGTGACAAGTGACGCCGGGTCGATCGTGTCCAAGTAGTAGAGGGTGCTCGTCAGTTTGAAGTGACCGAGCGCCCGTTGCACGTCAAGTTCGGATTGGCCGGCGAGGATCATGGCTGCTGCGGTGAGGTGGCGCCATAGGTGGGTCTTGTTCGCGCAGGCGCGGTTGATTCGGACACCGTGCCGTTCGGCAGTGCGGGCAACGGCGTGGCCGACGAGTTGGCGCCCGTGGGTGGATAGGCAGGCGTTCTTGAGTTCGGGCATGGGGGCGAGATCGGGGGGATGCGGCAGGCTGGGTAGTATGCGAGGTTGGCTGCCTTTGAGGGGTTGCAGGAGCTGAGGCTCCCACGTCCAGAGGGCATGCCGGCAGAGGAGCTCGAGCTCGCCCCAGCGCAAGGCGTAAGCGGCCTGAATGACGGACGGAAGGATGGCGTAGTCGGGGACGTCATTCAAGATCGCTGGGATCGGGGCGGGGAGGAGGCGGTGGTTGAGGATGTGATTGGCGACAGCTCGAGCGCGGGCGATCGCGACCAGGGTGAGCTCTAGCTCGACCGTGTTGCCGGGTAGTCTCATGGTGGCGCCTCGGTTCCTGGGTACTCGAGGTGGCGTCCGGACGACGTGTCAGGTGCGCGCCGGTTGCGACCATCCGGAAGGTAAGGGAGTTGGGACGGAAAGACAACAGGGTGTGGGTGGCCCGCACTTGGTAGGACAGGCGAGACGTAGTCAGAAGGGTTTCCTGTCTTAGAAGGTCCGCCCGGAAGGGCGGATGGCAAGGAAGGGGCCTGGGGAAGCGCAGGACAAGAGCGAGCAGGCGGTTAGGGGTATACCCCCAGGGCGGCCCCTAGCGCCTAGAGAGGCTACAGGCGGGCGTTCGTGGCGAAGGGCGTTGTGCCATCGAAAAGCGTGGGGTGCACTCAAAGAGCGGGACGACATTCAATCGACGAGGCGCGAAGGCGGACAACACCGACAAAGGGCGCGCATGGGGGGACATGGGGGGCCTTAACCCCCCATACCTTGACGCGCGTCGCGCGCCCTTTGAGCGGCGATCCCCCGGGGGGTCTTCACGATTCCAAACCCCCGGGGGTCGCTTTCAAGGAACTTGAAAGCTCGTGACGGCGTGCCTTCGGACGCTTCGAGGCCGAAGGCCGTCCGGAACGAGCCGCGTCCGGCGTTGCCCGCCGAAGCGCCGCCCTCGTCGGTGCGTTCGGTTGTGCAGCGAGGCGGTGGACGACTACGCCCATGCTTCGCACTCTTCGAGCACATCCAAGAGTTGGTAGTACGTGGGAAGTTCGGTTGATGTGCCGTGGTGCTCGAAGTAGGAGAGAAGCCATTCCGCCGCGAGGCGAACAGGCACGAACAGGAACCACGTGGGCGAAAGCGTAATGTAGTTCTCGGCCCATAGCGGGTCCTTGCAGTGTTTGCGTAGGTAGCGTCGTGCAAGGCGCCGGAGCGCTCGGTCCATGTGAGCAGTTAGCTCGATGGTGAGCAGTGGTTGGGTGCGTAGTGTTTGGGACCGACCCCAGCGCCGCCCTCGGTAGGATGTATCGAGGGTCTGGTCCTCTTTGCTGACGTACTTGGACAGGTAGTGCCGGGCTTTGCGGAAGCTGTGTACTGCCTCGATCTTGGCGCCGTGGGCGGCGTGGTGGACGTCGTGCGGTGCTACGAGCTCATGCCAGGTTTGTCTCATCGCCGGCATTACGGTTGCGGCGGTAGGTGCGCCGGCGCGCGCAGGCAGCCAGAGCATTGCGTGATAGTGGGCGACGCCTCGGCGTTGCATCTCGGCTCGCCACAGGTAGGCGCCGCCGGGCACCACTCGCCGGAACTGCGTTAACCAGCGATCGAGCGCGTCGAAGGCTCGGTCGTAGGGACACGTTTCCAGGTTGTGGAAGGTGAGTGTGCACCAGAGGGGCGCTTGGTAGCCGCGAGGATCCACTTGGCAGAGCGCACGGTAGAGGCGGTGGCGTGACGCATGGGTGAAGTGTTGGACGAAGCCGCGAAGGCCACCTCCCCTGCGTTGGTCTCGCAGGTCTGCGTAGTCGGAGTGAAGCTGGCACATGCCCGGCCATAGGGCGATTGTGCTGTTGCTGATGAGGTATGCGCCTTTAGCCAAGAAGCGTCGGTGTTGACCCGGGCAGGGTGCGGTGTTATCATCCTGCTTAGGCCGGGTGTCGGACGGGGCCGACTGCGTTCCGTGTGGGCGCGGTTGGCCCTGTTCGTTGTTGGGGGCGAGTGCTTCGGACACTGCGCTCATAGGACCCGTTCCTTTCTGTGGGGCGATTCGCGTTGAAGCGCGGGTCGCCCTGTCTGTTTGTGGTCCCCTGGTCAGGCGGTGAACTTCAGTTGATACCGGACCCTGGTGGTTCCTCGGCTCGCGGCGTTGGTGGAGTAGCTGAACGAGTAGATCGCTACCCAGATACCGGGCAGCACGTCGTACAGGTTGTAGCTCGCGTTTGTGGGTCCGTTCGAGACGCAGCGGGCAAAGACGGGCGGAGCAGGGTCGGACAGAAGGTTGTAGGGTATTGCCCAGCCGCCTCGGTAGCGCGGCGCGAGGAAGCCCGCGGTGTAGTATCCGGTGTTGCCGACGAGCAGGCGTTGGGTGGTCGGGTAGTAGTAGCACTGGCCGGTGAGCACGTCGACGAAGCTGCGGGCTGGTTGTTGGGTGGGCGGGTATGCGAGTTGGCTGGTTCGGATCGATCGGTAGACGAGAGCGACGAGGCGGTGATAGGCCGCCTCGGCCGGTTCGGGGTAGGCAAAGTGCGCGCCGGTCCAAGCATGCACGAGCTCGGAGGCGATGTGACGGGCCTGGCGCATGCGAAGCATGGCGCCGGTTTGGGCTGGAGCCGTGCGCGGCCCGTCCCTGGCAAGGCTCGCTATCGCGATGCCGTCAGGCGTGCGCCGGACGCCGCGGAACGCGGAAAGGCCGGCGAGCCTACCAGGGACGGCGAGCGAGTAGATGCCTGCCGGGTGTTTCATGGGCTAGGTGGTCCCTGCTTGGATGACCCGCCATTCAACTCGGGACAGCTTCCCGAGCGCCGTGCCTGCGCCCTGCCACCACCCTCCCACGAGGTAGTACTGCCCTACCTCGAGCCCGGTGATCGCGTACGGCGATCCGTTTCGGGTGTCGCAGTCCAGGAAGGTGAACGTCGGGTGGACCAGGTCGGTGTTTCGGTCCCTGCGCGCCAAGGCCAATTGCAGTTGGTCTGCGTTGGTTCCGTCGGCGCCGAGTTCCGACGACCAGGTGACGTCGATGTTTCCTGGCGTAGCGGACTGCGCGACGGTCCAGGTGTTGGGGAAGTGAAGCGCTCCGAGCGGCGTGTCCGCCGGTGCGGTGAATTGGTAGCTGGCGTTCAGGGCCTTGATGAGGACGCTCATGAGGCTCTGGAACCCCGGAAGCTGACCAATGCCGCGATCCCAGTCGGTCAGGTAGACTGACGGACCCCAGTTGCGGACGACGTACAGGGCGTCCTTGAACTTCCCTCGCTGCAACTGTTGGGCTCCGGTGTTCGGGTTGGCAGGGATGACGTAGCTCCTCGTGGTGGCAACCTTCCCCAGGCGGTCGCGCGCCGCGCCCCACACGATGCCTCCCGTGGTGCCTCGAGGATCCCCGTAGATACCCATGCGTGACTTGGCCATCTGGTCCCTCCCGCCGGGTTAGGTGACAAGTGATGCCGGGTCGATCGTGTCCAAGTAGTACATCGTGCTCGCCAGTCTGAAATGACCGAGCGCGCGTTGGACCTCGGTTTCGGATTGGCCGGCAAGCGTCATGGCTGCTGCGGTGAGGTGTCGCCACAGGTGGGTCTTGTTCGCGCATGCGCGGTTGATTCGGACCCCGTGCAGTTCAGCGGCGCGGGCGACGGCATGACCGACCAGGGCGCGCGCGTGGGTGGACATGCAAGCGCGCGCGAGTTCAGGCATGGGGGGCACG
>CAYYNS010000102.1:5068-6570 GCA_964473085.1 uncultured candidatus Brocadiaceae bacterium | reverse complement strand
CACCACCACCCTGCACGTGCAACCTGCCCCGTTCAGGACGTAACATGAACTGGTCCGCCATCCCGAGGCTGTCAGAGCCCACGGGGTCATCTACCTGAGGAGGTCTCTGCCATGAAGTCCGTGTTGCGAACGTTTCTGCATGGGGTCGTCGTCACCGCTCCCCTCATCATCACCGTGTATGTATGCACCATGGCCGTCACCTGGCTGGACGGGACCATGCGCAAGGGCCTGACGCGCATCGGCCTGGAGCCGGTGCCTGGGCTCGGCCTGATGGTCACGGTCGCTGGCGTTTACCTCGTCGGCCTGCTGGCCAGGACATGGCTGTTCCGTCAGTTGGTGGACCTTACCGAAGCGGTGCTCGATCGTATTCCCCTGGTCAAGAGCCTGTATTCAGCCACGCGAGACCTGGCCCAATTCCTGGGCGGCACCGACGCCAAAACGAAGGGGGTGCCAGTCCGCCTCAAGCTATTCGGCGACCAGGTTCACATGATGGCGCTGATTACCCAGAGGGAGCCCGAAAGCTTCATGGGCCAGGCCGAGCAAGGACGCGTCGCCGTCTATGTCCCGATGAGCTACCAGATCGGCGGTTACACCATCTACGTCAGGCCCGAGCAAATCGAAGAGATCGCGGGCATGACGGTGGAGGACGCAGTGAAGTTGACCATGACCGCCGGGGTCGGGGCTCGCGGGCGCGCAAAGAACGGGGCCGCTGAGCCACAAAATGCCGGGGCTAAAACCCCCGCAGTATCCTGAGACATTGAACGGCCGGATGGGGGTTCTCTTCCATCAGCACCCACGGCGCCTGCATGCCGATCAGGGCATACGCCACTGAGATAAGCCCGAGCAGGTAGAAGACCTTTCGGAAACGGGGTTCGCCGCGCCTCAACGCGTAATGCCTGGCCGCGTAGAAGGCAAGCAGCGGCATGAAACCGATATACCAGCGCATGCCGAAGCAGGAGCCGCAGAAGTTCGTCTCCGCGATGAAGCTGTAGTAAACGAAAAGGAAGGCTACAGCGGCCAGCACGGTGAGTGCGCCGTAGGCGGGCCTGGGCGCCCTGCCGGGCGCAGCAGGCTCGCCCGGAGTCTGTTCTCCGATCTGGTCAATCAGGCCAGCCAGTCCCACAAGCAGGATGGGGCTCAGAATGAAAAGCCCGCGCATGCTGGCCAGCGTAAGCAACCAGTACCTCGCTCGCGGGATCACCCAACTGTCGGGCTCCAGAGGAGCGTGCCAATAGCTGCCCGCGTAATCCTTGGCCCCCGCCAGCATCTGGACGGGGAGGATCGTGCCGAAGGTCTCGTATTGAACCAGGCAGTGCAGGCCAAGCGGCGGCAGGCTTGCCAGCCCGAAGCAGGCCAGCCCAAACAGTGAATGCAGATAGAAGATGATGTAAAGGGCGAAAAAGACCGAGAAGATGAACCCCGGGCCGACATCCACCACTGTTGCCAGCCCCATCAGTAGACCCGCCACAGCCGCCTTTCTTGCCGGCACCTGCCGCGCCCCA
>CAYYNS010000102.1:0-4968 GCA_964473085.1 uncultured candidatus Brocadiaceae bacterium | reverse complement strand
CCCCATCAGTAGACCCGCCACAGCCGCCTTTCTTGCCGGCACCTGCCGCGCCCCACGGTCCATCCCCAGCATGAAGAACGACACCAGCACCAGCGCAGCGGTGGGCGTGTGGTGGTTCATCGTGACCGAATACGACAGAAACAGCGTGCCGCCGAGCGTCAGGATGGTGACCAGATCGCCTGCCGCGCCCTGGATGAACCCTCCCACTGCCCGCCGAAATGCATGGAACGCATACGCGGTCACGCTTCCGATCACCAGCCAGGTGAGCAGGAAGGCGGGCTGGGCGGCCCCCGGTCCCGTGAACTCAAGGCGCGCGCCAAGCAGGCGCAAGGGCTGCAGGACCCCCGCCAGAATGACCGTCAGCACGGGCGGCTTCGAAGAATAAAAGTGACCGTCCCGCCGGTTGTAAACCATGTCGTTCAGAAGATAGTACCTGCCGCCGTCCCTTTCGGCCATCCGCCGTGCCCAGGGCGAATCGTCAATGTAGAAGACCCCGCGCAGGGCCAGGCTTTCGACTGCCACAAAGCGGGACAAATCGTTCTGCCCAAGAATGCCGCGATGCGTGAAGACGAACAAGAACACCAGCACGGCGATGCCCAACCGGGCGGCACGCGCGCGCTCCTTCTCGGCGTCCGCTCCGCCGGGCAAATGTGCCTTCACGCCCGACCCCCTCTGTGCTGTGCATCGCGTCGAAATCGGTGAACGGCGCGCAGGGCGTAGGTCTTGCGCCCCTGAGACTCGTGGTAGGTTCGCGTCTGCACCTCCATGATAAGACCCATCAGCACGAACTGGACGCTGATGATCAGGAAAGCAACGCTGAGGTAAAGCAGCGGGTTACCTGTCATGTCAATCCCATGGACCTTCTGGAAGATCACTACGCCAAGCACCGCAAACGCCATGAACAGCGTCAGAAAGCCCACCTTGCCGAAGAAGTAGAGCGGCTTGGTGAGGTATTTCATCAAGAACTTGACCGTCACGAGGTCCAGCAGCACCCGGAAGGTGCGGCCCGCGCCGACTTTGCTGCGGCCCGCCGTGCGCGGCCGATGCCTGACGGGCAGCTCCGTCACCCTGCCCCCTACCCAGTGAGCCAGCGCAGGGATGAATCGGTGCATCTCACCATAGAGCCGCACATCCCTGAGCACATCCCGGCGATATGCTTTTAGCGTGCAACCGTAATCGTGCAGGTGAACCCCTGTAACAAGGCTGATAAGCCAATTGGCCAGCCCACTTTGTATCCGGCGCACAAGGCTGTCCTGCCGCTCCTTACGCCAGCCGCTCACCACATCGTAGCCGGGCGCGGCCCTGAGCTGTGCGAGCAGCGCAGGGATGTCGCGAGGATCGTTCTGGAGGTCGCCGTCCATCGCGACGACCACATCCGCACATGCGTGGTCGAAACCGGCGGCCAATGCCGCCGCCTGGCCATAGTTGCGGCGCAGCTCGATCAACGTAGAGCGCTCGTCACCAGCGATCTCAGCCCGGATCGCAGAAGCCGTCCCGTCCGTGCTCCCGTCGTCCACATAGATCACTTCGTGGTCCAGGCCTGCCTCGGCCATCGCGACTGAGACCTCCCTACAGCAGGCCGCGGCGTTCTCCACCTCGTTGTAAAGAGGAACCACGATGGAGATTTCGGGGGTGTGGGGGGCGGGATCGGCCGCTTGTGTCTTCATGGACGTCTCGCTTGCTGTCGGGGAAAGCCTGACGGCCCACCCCAAGTGACGTCCTGACCAGTGCAAGCTATACTTTCAACGGCGCGGGAAGCAAGAGGCAGTGCCTTCGACGGATACGATAGTAGATCGCGCGGGCAGGATACAAGGGAATTCCGACCTGCTGCCCGGCCGCTCATTCGACATTTGGCTGACGGAAAGGCCTCTCTGAGATGCCCAGGCCG
Organism: uncultured candidatus Brocadiaceae bacterium; assembly: GCA_964473085.1. Classification (GTDB taxonomy): domain Bacteria; phylum Planctomycetota; class Brocadiia; order SM23-32; family SM23-32; genus CAYYNS01. The sequence goes on along the minus strand of CAYYNS010000102.1, from coordinate 3,080 downwards.
CCCCAGTCTCGCAGGTTTCAGTCTGCGCTGCCGATCTGGCCGCATGGCAAAGAGACAGAAAGGAACCTCACGGTGGGGTTCCGCACGACGTTCCACGCGCAGCCAGACACCAGAACCTGCCTGCGCATTGCCGCCTCCACGCTCTACAGGGCCTGGCTCAACGGGAAGTTCCTGGCCCACGGCCCGGCGCGCGCCCCGCACGGCTTCTCCCGCGTGGACGAGTGGGATTTGACGCCCCTCTTGGTGACGGGATCAAACCTGCTGGCCGTAGAGGTTGCCGGTTACAACGTGAACGCCTACTCTCTCATCAACCGGCCGTCGTTCTTTCAAGCAGAGGTGTCCCGCGAGGGACAGGTCCTTGCTTCCACAGGCGCAGGTGGCGCTCCCTTCGAGGCGATCCTGCTCGACGACAGGGTGCAAAAGGTCCAGCGCTACAACTTCCAGCGGCCCTTCTCTGAGGCCTACCGGCTCAAACCCGGTCACGATGCCTGGCGCAAGGTCCCGAACGTCAGGGCACGTGTCACCTGCGCAGTCGTGGCTCCTAAGAGACTTCTGCCGCGCCGAGCACCGCTGCCGGTTTTCGCCACCCGGCAACCCATCCGCTCGGTCAGCCAGGGAAGCTTTGAAGTAATGGCGCAACCCGACATCCTCGCCAAACTGAGGCCGCGGCTCGCCGTGGGAACGGAGCTCGGCGGGTTCCGGGAAGAGGAACTCGATGTGAAACCTCTCTTCGACCTGGCGCAAATGACGATGAAGGACGCTCAGCCCCTCGACCGCCCGTACTGCCCCGCCACGGCTGTTTCTCTCCCCGCGGGCGCCTGGCACATCCTTGACTTCGGCACAAACCTGACGGGCTTCGTGGGTGCGCACGTCGAGTGCCGCGAGCCGGTCCGCCTCTACCTGACCTTCGATGAGATCCTCTGCGGGAACGACGTTGACTTCGAACGCCTGGGGTGCCTCAATGCCGTAAGCTACGAGCTGGCGCCGGGCGCATACGGGATCGAGAGCTTTGAGCCGTATACCATGCGTTACCTCAAGCTGCTCTCCCTTGGCGGGCGGTGCGAGGTGAAGGGCGTCTACTTGCGGGAACTGGCCAACCCCGACGTCTACGAGGCACAGTTCTGCTCGAGCGACGCCCGCCTCAACGTCCTGTTCGAGGCGGGCCGGGAGACGCTCCGGCAGAACGCCGTGGACATCTTCATGGATTGCCCATCGCGAGAACGGGCCGGATGGCTGGGCGACAGCTTCTTCACCGCAAGGGTGGCGTGCGACCTCTGCGGCCACACCTTGATCGAAAGGGACTTCCTGGAGAACTTCCTGCTTCCGGACTGCTTCTCGAACATACCAGACGGCATGATCCCGATGTGCTACCCGGCGGACCATCCGAACGGGGTGTTCATCCCCAACTGGGCACTCTGGTTCGTGCTGGAACTTGAGGAGTACGTCGGCCGCAGCGGTGACCGCGACCTCGCCGAGGCTCTGCGGCCCCGGGTCCTGAAGCTCCTGGAGTACCTCAGAAGGTTCGAGAACTCGGATGGCTTGCTCGAACGGCTTAAGGGCTGGGTGTTCATCGAGTGGTCGAAGGCCAACGAGTTCGTCCAGGATGTCAACTACCCCACGAACATGCTTTACGCGGCGGCGCTGGAGGCGGCAGGCCGCATGTACGGTCTCCCTGAACTGACACGGCGCGCAGACATGCTCAGGCAGGTCATTCGCCAACAGTCTTTCGACGGCACCTTCTTCGTGGACAATGCAATGCGCGAAGGCGGCAGCCTCCGCCCCACAGGCAACCGCACGGAGATCTGCCAGTACTACGCATTCTTTTTCGGAATCTGCTCGCCCGAAACCCACCCCGACTTGTGGCAGCGGCTCCTGGACGAGTTCGGGCCACGCCGGCAGGCAACGGGCGCATACCCCGAAGTTCACCCCGCAAACGCGTTCATGGGCAACTACCTGCGCATGGAACTCCTGTCACGGTACGGGCACTGCCGCCAACTTCTCGAAGAGTCCGTGGACTACCTGCTCTACATGGCAGAGCGCACGGGGACGCTCTGGGAGAACATCGGCCCCACCGCGAGCTGCAACCACGGCTTCGCCTCCCATGTGGTCCACGTCCTCTACCGCGACATCCTCGGGCTCTACCGTGTGGACAAGCCGAACTGTGTCGTGCACGTGCGGCTGGCAGACCTACCCCTCCACTGGTGCAGCGGTAGAATGCCGCTCGGCAAGGACGCCGTGTCGCTCCAATGGCGCCGCAGTGGAGGAGGCACCCAGTTCCGCATCCAGGTGCCCGCTGGCTACGAGGTCCGCGTCGAGAACCTGACCGGCGGTGAACTTACCGAGACGGTAAAATGGCCGGCCATGGGATGACGGTCGTCTGAACCGAGGTCAGAGGAGTCTGTCGCCGGGCGCAGCATACAGGAGTCGCCGATGGGCATTGCATTTCTGGCCATCTTCTGGGCCATGCAGATGGCTTGTCACGTGTCTTTCAAGTACGGCAGCACGTCGGCTGGCCGGTGGGTTCCGTTCTTTCTGATCGGCAATGGCGTCGGCATTGTCAGCACGTGGATTCTGATGATGCTGTACACGCGATGGAACCCGAATGTCGCGCTGGGCCTCGGAATGGGCGGCGGCTTCCTGCTTTCACAACTGGCCATAGCCGTGCTGTTCCGTTCTCAACTTTCGTTGCTACAGATAGCGGGCGTCGTGGCAATTGGATTGGGCATGGCTCTGCTGACAGGCGGCGGAGTTGCCGTCAAGGCTTGAGAGACCATAGATGAAGCATTCGTGGGAAGAAGGCGAGCCGATGCCGTTCATCCGATCCAGAGAAGAAATCCCCCCCTTCGATGTGCCTGAGTATCGCGGCGAGCGCTATGAAGAGCTGGTGCCGGATACGCTGGACATACAGGAGCGGGCCGCGCTCGCGGTCAACGGCCTGACCGGTCCGACCGATCCGAAGAAGGACTTCCTGCTGTATTTCAGCGTGAACTTCAGTGCCAACCCTCCGTCCATGAGTCATGGCCCTGCGGACATCTGCCAGACGAAATTCATGGAGGCCCTCCCGCTGATGCGCCTGGCCA
>CAYYNS010000101.1:4059-6604 GCA_964473085.1 uncultured candidatus Brocadiaceae bacterium | reverse complement strand
CGGCCGAGCAGCAGGAGCAAGAGGTGGGACCGATGAGGATCAAGCTGGCAGAGGCCGTCGAGCTGCGAAACGCCGTTCTGGGCATGGCCGCTTCGGCTGAGACGAACTGGGATGAGGTGCGGGAACAGGTGGCAGAGCTGCGGGATAGGGTGGATCGCATGGGCGGTGCCAACCTCGATGCGATCAGGGAGCAGGACGAACTGGAGGCGCGCGCCCAGTTCCTCGCTCGTCAAAAGGAGGACCTCGAGGGCGCGCGGCGGCAGGAACTGGAAATCATCCGGGAGCTGAGCCGGCGCAGCCGTGAGAGCTTCATCCAGACCTTTGAGACCGTGCGGCAGAACTTCCAGGCGCTCATACGCAAGCTGTTCGGAGGCGGCACCGGTGACCTGCTGCTGGAACCGGAGCAGGACATCCTGGAGGCAGGCATCGAGATCGTCGTAAAACCGCCTGGGAAAGAGACGCGCTCTATCTCCCTGTTGAGCGGAGGTGAAAAGGCGCTCGCCGCAGTCGCCCTCCTATTCGCAATCTTTGAGGCCAAGCCCAGTCCGTTCTGTCTCCTTGACGAGGTTGACGCGCCCCTGGACGAGGCGAACATCGGCCGCTTCCTGGGCCTGCTTCAGGAGTACCTGAAGAGCACGCAATTCATCATCGTGACGCACAGCAAGCTCACGATGAGCGCTGCCAAGACGCTCTACGGCATCTCGATGGTCGAGGATGGCGTCAGCAAGAAGCTGGCTGTCAACTTCGAGGAGGTTGACCGGCGCCTTGGGGAAATGGCCCGCGAGACTAGGCTCGCAATGCGGCACGCAAGGGCTGGATGAGGCCCGCTCGGTGAGGGAAGTTTACAGCCCTAAAGCCCCGGGTTGCGCCTTGCCGATTCTGGCGGCCAGGACTGTGATGTCGTCGTCGGGTTCAGAGTCGCCGAGGTGCACGGCCACAGCATCCATCAAGTGCTGGGTCAGTTGCGTGACGTCTTGATCCGCCGCCTCTTGCGCGGCAGCCAGCAGGCCTGCCATTCCGAATGGCCGCTGTCTGGGCGCCCCGGCATCCATGACCCCGTCCGTGTAGACGATCACCGTGTCGCCAGGCGCAAGGGGGATGGACTCTTCTTCAAGTGCCAGGTTCTCCTCCAGCCCAACCACCGTGCCTCCCTTCTGAAGCCAGGTTACGGACCTGTCCTGCCGCAGCAGGAGCGGGTAAGGGTGGCCACAGCAGCAGTAGGTCAGAAGGCTTTGCGCCAGGTCCACTTCTAGATAGCACAAGGTGATCTGCATTTCCGCCCGCAACAGGTCGCCGTACAGGACGCGGTTGACGCGTGAGATCATCTGCGCGGGGGAGCTGCGGTGTGTTGATTCTGCGCGCACTACACTGCGCAAAGCTGTGGCCAGCAGTGCGGCGGCCAGGTCGTGTCCCGTTGCGTCAGCAACCAGCAAACAGGCACGGTCGCCGCAGGGCCAGTAGTCGAAGAAGTCACCGCCAATTCTCTTGGCCGGCCGACACACCCCTGCTGCGCTAAGGGAGGTCAGCACGAGGGGCTTTTGGGGGAGCAAGCGCAGTTGGATATCTGCCGCGATCTCCAGGTCGTGTGCGAGCCGCCTGCGCTCCTGCTCGGCGGCAAATAGGCGACAGTTGTTGATTTGCGCCGCCGCATGCGCCGCCAGCGTGCCGACCAACCTCATGTCGCTTTCAGTAAAGAGGCCCCCTCCTGCCTTCCGAGTCAGGTTGACCACCCCCAGGATCTTGCGTTCCGTTCCCAGCGGGCCCGGCACAGTAAGAGGGACGCTCAGGAAACTGGGCGAGTCTCTCAGTTCCTGGACACCGAGCGATTCTGACGGCATCCTGTCGCCGTGCTGGATTACAACCTGTTCGCCTGTGGCGAAGACCTTGCCGCTGATGCGCTCGCCAGGCCTGACTGCTGTGGTGTCGGCGATGTCTTCCGGCAGGCCGACACTTGAACGAATGGTGAGCGAGTCGGTCTCCAGGTCCAGCAGCATGATGGAAGCGCGCCGGCAGCCGAGAAGGTCAGCGGCTTCTCTGACCACCAGGTCGCAAATCCTCTGCTCGTCCAGAAGGTCGCTGACCTGCTGGCTGGTCTCGTAGAGTAGCTCCAGCCGGTGCTCGTGGTAGCGCGAGACCAGAGCCAGCCCGCCGGTTTCCGCAACCCCCATCCCGAGGATTTCGGCAGCCAATTCGCTCGCCCGCCTGTGTCGCCGGCCAGCTCCCTTGGCGATCACCTTCCAGCCCGTCGGCCTCCCTTCGGCCAGGAGGCACGCGGACGTCCAGCCGGGTGGCGTCTGCGAATCCTCGCGCATCAAGCGAAGCGTCACGCGCATGAGTTCGGACAGCCGAGTCAGGAGCCGCTCATGTTCAGGATCCGGCGGTTGAGCGGGTGAATTGCGGGTGTCCTTCATACGCTTGCCATCCTGACGCTCGGCAGGCAACCTGGCGCAGCAGCCTGCTTGACCGCGGGCGGCTCTCCTGGGGGGCCTTGCCTTGCACGCCAATTCGTGCTTCGATATGCCGGCAGTCCCTTTGCAGGCTCTCG
>CAYYNS010000101.1:0-3959 GCA_964473085.1 uncultured candidatus Brocadiaceae bacterium | reverse complement strand
GCCTTGCACGCCAATTCGTGCTTCGATATGCCGGCAGTCCCTTTGCAGGCTCTCGGCCACTAAGGCCATTATAAGGGAGCGTTTGCCCGAAAACAAAAAATGATTTACCCTGTGCCGCGAACCTTCTGGGAGTACTTGGTGTGGAGGACCGGACAATGAAGAGTGGCAGGCCTGTGCTCTGGCTCACAGCAGTTGCGGTGCTGCTGGCAGTCGGCCTTTCTTTGGGAGGTGGAGACGCCATGGTAGAGACCTTACGGCTTCCGCAGCCGAAGACCGAAGGCAAGATGTCGGTGGAGGAGGCAATCAGCAAAAGGCGCAGTCGGCGCGCCTTTTCCAGCAAGCCCCTTACGCTGGAACAGCTCGGGCAGATCCTCTGGTGTGCCCAGGGCATCACGGATAGCCGTGGCGTCAAGCGGGCAGCGCCATCCGCGGGTGCCACTTACCCGCTCGACGTCTACGTCGCTGTTGGCGAAGGAACTGTTGCTGGCTTGAAGGAGGGCGTCTACCGGTACGTTCCTTCCGGGCACGCCCTTTTGCAGACCGGGCGCAGGGACATCCGGGCGCAGGTTGCCTCGGCCGCCCTCGATCAAGAGTTCCTGGCGGAGGCGCCGGCGGACATCCTGATTGCGGCTGACTACACGCGCACCACCGCGCGCTACGGAGACAGGGGGGTGCGCTACGTCCACATGGAAGTGGGGCACGTGGGTCAGGACGTCTATCTGCAGGCGGAGGCACTCGGCCTTGGCACTGTCGCGGTGGGCGCATTCCGCGACGAGCAGGTGGCCAGACACTTCGGGCTGCCTGCCGGCCAGGTCGCGCTTTACCTGATGCCCATCGGTTATGCGCGTTGAGCCTTGAGCGCCTGTTTGCGGCGCGGTTTGTCGGGCCTGGCAGCCCGCGGCGTGCTGTTGCGCCGCTCGTCCCCGTGTTGCGACAGGCATAGGGGGTTTCTTAGAATAGAGTTTGCCTGGAGCGGGAACTGATGGTCAGATGCGCCGGGCGGAACATCAGTCTCAGGCACTGACTAATTCGGGATGCTGGATGGCAGGCGGAGGATACATATGGCAGAGGAAAGCGGAATGGCGGCTGCCGAGCTCTTTCGCACGGAGCAAGGCATCACCTACGACGACTTTATCATGCTGCCGGGCTACATCTCCTTTCCCTTGAGCGATGTGGAGCTGGATGCGAAGCTCACGCGTGAGATAACGCTCAAGCGGCCCCTGGTGAGCTCCCCTATGGACACCGTTACGGAGAGCAAGATGGCTATCTACATGGCGCTGCTCGGGGGCATAGGCTTCATTCACTACAACAACGCCGTCGAGGAGCAGGTCGCCGAGGTCCGGCGCGCGAAGACGTTCGAGAACGGATTCATCAGCGACCCGGTCGTGCTGTCTCCCGAACACAGGATCAGCGATGTTGACGCGATCAAAGAGAAGTATGGGTTCAGCGGCGTGCCCATAACTGAAGACGGAAGGCTCGGCAGCAAGCTGGTGGGCATTGTCACACGCCGTGACATTGACTTCGAGCCGGACCGCAGCAAGAAGCTCCGGGAAGTCATGACGACCGAGCTTGTCACGGCGCCGGCAGGGATCACGCTCGCCGAGGGCAACCGCATACTGAAGGAAAGCAAGAAGGGCAAGCTGCCGATCGTTGACAAGGCGGGATGCTTGGTTTCGTTGATGAGCCGCACGGACCTGCGTAAGAACCAGGACTTCCCCCTGGCCAGCAAGAATTCCTCCAAGCAGCTCCTGGTCGGCGCGGCGATTGGCACGCGTGAGGCTGACAGAGAACGCCTGGAAGCCCTCGTGTCCGTCGGCCTCGACGTAGTGGTCTTTGACAGTTCTCAGGGCTACTCCTCCTACCAGGTCGAGATGATCCGCTGGGCGCGCAAGTGCTTCCCAGGCCTTCAGATTGTGGGCGGCAACGTCGTGGCGATCGAGCAATGTCGGGGGCTGATAGAGGCTGGCGCAGACGCGCTGCGCGTCGGAATGGGCTCCGGCTCGATTTGTATCACGCAGGAGACTGTCGCGGTTGGGCGCTCCCAGGCAAGCGCGGTCTACGAGTGCGCGGCTTGTGCGCGCAAGTCAGACATTCCGGTAGTGGCTGATGGCGGGATCACGTGCATCGGTCACATCGCCAGGGCCCTTGCCATCGGCGCTTCTACGGTGATGGTCGGCTCCATGCTCGCCGGCACAGACGAGGCGCCCGGGGAGTACTTCTACGAAGGCGGCGTGCGGCTCAAGCGGTACCGCGGTATGGGCTCACTGGAGGCCATGGCGCAGGGCGGGACCAAGCGCTACACCACGGAGGAGCAGGGCATCCGGGTGGCCCAGGGCGTTACCGGCGCCGTCGTGGACAAAGGCTCCATTGAGCACTTCGTTCCCTATCTCATGCAGGGCGTCCGACTCGCAATGCAGGACATGGGGTGTCGCACGATCCCGGAGATGCACGAGCGCATGTATTCAGGCAAGCTGCGTTTCGAATGCCGCAGCGCATCGGCGCAGAAGGAAGGCGGCGTTCACGACCTCTACTCCTTCGTTGACCCGCACCGGTTCACGCCGCTGCAGCGCTGAGAGGCTGCTCCGCAATCGCGGAAGGGGGCAGGGGTTTGAGCAGACAGCGATTGCTCATCCTGCTGTGGGGGTTCGCGGTGGCAGGGTGTATGCTGGTCGCCCGCCTGGCCCAGATGCAGGTCGGCTCGCGCGGCAGGTTAGACAGCGGGTATCCGGGCAGCGGCTCCGGCAGCGAGCTGCTGGCCGCCCCACGGGGCAGCATCTACACCAGCGACGGCGTCCTGCTGGCCCGCGATGTGCATTGCTTCAGGCTCTGCGTTCACTACAGCCATTTGTGCGGGGGGCAGGTGATCGGCTCTGTTGAACCTGCCGTGCGCGCTGCGGAGACGTATGGCGGGGTCGAGGGCGCGGCGGTAAGCCTGCTGCGGGAGGCTGATTGGCGTGAGCGCGTGTGCCGCATGACCGGAGCCAGCCTTCAGGAACTGGACCGCAGGGCGGGCGAGACTATCCGGCGCGTGGAGCGCATCTGCGAGGCGGTGCGCAAACGCACGGGCCGGCGCGACCTCCGCATCGCGGAACAGGAACAGTTCCATCCGGTCGTGGGGGAAATCCTGCCTGAGGTCGCGGTGCTCGTGCGCACCCAGCCCGAGGAGTTCCCCGGACTGAAAGTGACACACAGGATACGGCGTGTTTACTCAAGCGGTGATCTTGCCCCTCACGTCGTCGGTCACTGTGGCGCTCTTTCGCCTGAAAGGTGGCGTCGGCTATTGGATGGCGGGCGCGCCTGGACCAGCGCAATGCCTGTCTCGGAGGTGGGCAGGCGATACAGCCAGGATGACTTTGCGGGCACAACGGGCCTGGAGTTGTCTTGCGAGGACCTGCTGCGCGGCCGGCGGGGCTACGTCGAACGCTATCTGGTGTTTCACCCTCTGAGTGTGGAGCGCCGTGCCATCGCCGTTCCACCTGAACCAGGCCTCGACCTTTGCCTGACGCTCCGATCGGACTTTCAGCGGGCCGTCAACGATGCACTTGCGTGGGCGTCGCGTCAGCCCTCTCTGGATTTCAGCGCGGGCGCCCTTGTCATTCTCGACGCCCGCACAGGGGCTGTGCTTGCCGCTGGCACATATCCCAGTTACAACCTCGAGACGTTTCAGGCCGACTTCGGGAGGCTCAGTGCCGACCCGCGCAGTCCGCTGCTGTTCCGTCCCACGCAGGCAGCGTTACTTACAGGCTCTGTGTTCAAGCTCATGACCGCCGTGGCGGCGCTCGAGGAGGGCAAGGTCACCCCCTCGACGACCTTCACATGTGCGCGGGGTGTAAGGTTTCAGGACCGGTGGTTCAGTTGCACCGGCAGCCACGGGGCTGTTGACCTGTTGCCAGCGATCGAGCGCTCGTGCAATTCATACTTTTTCCAGGTGGCGGCGCTGCTGGAGGGCACGGCCATGG
>CAYYNS010000100.1:0-6607 GCA_964473085.1 uncultured candidatus Brocadiaceae bacterium | reverse complement strand
GCCAGAGCCTGCCGGTGCGCCAGCTCCATCAGCGGGGCATCATTGACATGCTCGCCGCCTGCCTGGGCGAGGTGCAGCTTTGCACGTGCGCGCTGGACCAACCCCGGCTGCTGGAAGAACTGGCGGACAGGTTCGCCGAGCTCTACTTCCTGGTCGCCAACAGAGGGCTGACCATGCGCGCGCCCTGGCACGGCGGCTACGTCTCCGTCTGGAACGTCTACGCTCCCCGGCCCGTGCTCGACTATCAGGTGGACGCATCCAGCCTGTTCTCGTCCGCGCTCTATGAGAAGTGCTTCCTGAAATGCGACCGGCGCGTGCTCAGCCAGTTCCCCTACTGCGTGATCCACGTTCATGCATGCGGCCTCCACATCCTGGACGCCCTGCTGAAGCTCGACGAGCTTTCCGCCGTCCAGATTCGGCTCGACAGGGAAACGGGAATATGGGAAAAGGAAAGGGTACTGGCGTGCTGCAAGAACGTCCAGAAATGCTCGAAGAGCTTGATCGTTACCGGGGAGCTGACCGAAGACGAGCTGGCCGAGTTCCTGTCGGCCTTGCGTCCGGAGGGCCTGGCCATCTACTACTGGAACCCGTAGGCGGCCGTCGTGTTCGCCCGGCCTGCGCCCGGCGACAGCGATGAAGACGGCGGTGATGTTGAACCGCAAGCCCATGTGGACGGCCTTGAAGGTGTTCGCCTTCCTGGCGGCAGCGGCCGTGCTGTACCTGGTGGTCAGTCACATCGGCTGGCGGCCCATCATCGAGGCCGTCGGGTCGGCGCGGCGCAGCTCGATCTGGCTGGCGGTTGCGCTCAACTTCCTGGTGGTCGTGCTCCTGTCGCTGCGCGTGCTGGTGATCATGAAGCCCGGGGAGCGCGGCCACATCTTCGCCATGCTCCCCATCTACATGGCCGGCATGTTCGGCAACGTGATCACGCCGGGCGCCCGGGTAGGCGGCGAACCCATCCGCGCCTACTACATGGCCAAGGCCTTCGGCGGCACCAAGACAGGCCACCTCGGCGTGCTGATCGCCGACAAGCTCAGCGACATCGTCACCTTCATGGTCCTGGTGATCCTGTCAGTGGCGTTCATGGCCCTGTTCGTGCGGCTGCCCCTGGCGACCAAGATCGTGCTGGAGGCCGCGGTGCTGATCGTGATCCTGGTGGTGGTAAGCGGCCTGCTGCTGCGGCGCCACATGACGAAGCCCGGCGGCCTGATGAGCAAGCTCCTTTCGGCCATCTACAACGCCCGTCCCTTCAAGTTCATGCGCCAGAGCTTCCCGAGCTACCAGCATTTCGAGGACTACGCGATCGGCAAGCTCGACAGCCTGCTGAGCCCGGTTGACCGCACTGCCACGAGCCCCGGGGTTATCAGCAAGGTCGTCGCCGTCTCCGCCGTGTCCTGGCTGGTGACGTTTGCAGCCCACTGGGTGCTGTTCCTTGGACTCGGCGCGCACGTGAGCTTCATCAAGGTCGCACTCATCGTGACGATCGCCAATTTCTGCGGAGACCTCTCTGTGGCGCCCGGCGGCGCGGGCTTCATGGAAGCAGCGATGATCGGCGTGTCCGCCGCCGTCGGCGTCAACAGCACCACGGCAGCGGCCGTGACGCTGATCAGCCGCGGCATTTACTACTTCTACGGGCTGGCTGTTGGAGGGCTGTGTTTCGTGGTGCTGGCCTGCCTCTACGGGCGCAGCAGGGTCAGCGCGCAGGACGCCGCTGCGGGCACCTGACAGAGGCGCCCGCACAAACGCATACACTGAAAGGAAAGCCAGAGATGTCAGCACGCGCACCCGGTAGAGGCAGGCGCCCTGTGCTGGCCATTGACGGCGGAAAGCCCGTGCGCTCCACACCAATGCCGGCCCGGCGCCTGTTCGGAGAAAAGGAGAAGCAGGCCGCGGTGGAACTGTTCGACCAGGCGATCCGCACGGGCGAGGCCTTCGGCTACAACGGTCCCCAGGAGCAGGCGTTCGAGCGCGAATTCGCACAGTTCATGGGCGGCGGGTTCGCCGACGGCGTCAACTCGGGCACGGGCGCCATCTTCACAGCCCTCGGCGCCCTTGAGCTCGAACCCGGCAGCGAAGTCATCGTTCCCCCCATCACCGATCCCGGCGGCGTCATGCCGGTGGTCGTGCTCAACTGCGTGCCGATCTTCGCCGACTCCGACGCGCGCTCCTACAACATGGGCCCCGAGCAGTTCGAGGCGGCCATCACGGACGGCACCCGCGCCGCCGTCGTCGCCCACATCGCAGGCGAGCCGGCCGACATGGGCCCGATCATGGAGCTCGCGCGCGCCCGCCGCATCCGCGTCATTGAAGACTGCGCCCAGGCACACGGCGCTCGCTACAGGGGCCAACTGGTCGGCACCTTCGGCGACCTGGCCGCCTTCTCCACCATGTCCGGCAAGCACTTCGCCACCGGCGGCCAGGGCGGCATCCTCTACACCCGCAGCGAGGAGCTCTACTGGAAAGCGCGCCGCTTCGCCGACCGCGGCAAGCCGTTCAACCTCCCCGGCGCAGCCTCCAACGTCGTGGCCGGCCTGAACCTGAACCTCAACGAGCTGGCCGCCGCCATCGGCCGCGTCCAGCTCAAAAAACTCCCCCCGATCATCGAGCGGCGGCGCAAGGTCGGCGAGGCGGTCAAGCGCGGCGCAGCAGGGCTCAAAGCCGTGAGCTTCGGCTGGCAAGTGCCCGAGACGGACCCGACCTACTGGTTCCTGCGCATCGCACTGGACCTGTCGCGCCTGTCGGTGGGCAAGGAAAGGTTCGTCGAGGCCCTGGTGGCGGAAGGCATACCCGCCTTCGCCAGCTACCGCCACATCCAGGCCGAGTCTCTATGGTATCGCAACCGCCGCATCGGCTGGTGCCCGTGGCTCTTTAGCGACCGCGCCCCGGACCCGCCGGTCCTCAAGAACGCCATCGCCGTCACCGACTCACACTTCAACCTCCCCGTGCACGAGAACTACGGGGAGCAGGAGGCCGCTGACATCGTCGAGGCGCTCTCTAAGGTAGAGGCCGCCTACCTGCGAACGTAAGCTGCCACAACCCGCATCCGCCCGGCCGGTCCCAGCCGCATCCCCCAATTCAAATGAAATCCCCGCCCGCTTGAGGTAAGCTGTCAAGCGGATCAGGCGCATCCTGAAGGGCCGCAAGCGCCAGGAGGAAGGGGCATGTGTGAACCAACAAGGGCCAACGCCAAGAAGGTGCTCGACCGGCTTGAGAGGGCCTACCCGGACGCCCGCATCTACCTCAACTTCAATTCGCCGCTCGAGCTGCTGGTGGGCACCATCCTCGCCGCACAGTGCACAGACGAGAAGGTGAACCAGGTAACGCCAGCGCTCTGGAAGGCATATCCGACGCCGGAGGCAATCGCGGGCGCCGACACTGCCAGGCTCGAGCAGATCCTGCGTCCGACCGGGTTTTTCCGCCAGAAGACCCGCAGCGTCCAGGCCGTGTGCAAGGCCATCACAGAGCACGGCGGCCGGGTGCCAGACAGCCTGGAGCAGCTCACCAGGCTCCCCGGCGTCGGGCGCAAGACGGCAAACGTCGTCCTTGCCCACGCGATGGGCCAGCAGGCGATCGCCGTGGACACCCACGTCGGCCGCGTCTCCCAACGCATCGGCCTTGCCCGCAGCAAGCAGCCGGACAGGATCGAGCAGGAGCTGTGTGCGATCATCCCGCGCGAGCGCTGGACGCGCGCGACGGAACTCATGACCACCCACGGCAGGCGCACCTGCAATGCTAAGAGGCCCGACTGCGCGGCCTGCTCCGTGAGCAAGCTGTGTGACTACTTCCAGAAGGCGTGAGACGGCCGATGCGAACGTCGCGGGCCACTGCTGCGCTGCGCCGCGTGCGCCTGCTCGTGCGGGGGCGCGTGCAGGGCGTCGGCTTCCGCCCCACCATCTGGCGCGCGCTCACAAAGCGCGGCTGCGCCGGCCTGATCCGCAACACGCCCGAGGGCGTCCTGATCGAGGTAGAGGGCCCTCCGGCGGCCGTCGCGGCGGTGGTGGGCAACTTCCGCGACCTCATCCCGCCACGCGCGCGCGTGGACGAGCTGCGTGCAGAGGAGCTTGAGCCGACCGGCCAGAGGGGCTTTTGCATCGAGCAGAGCTCCAGCGACGGCATGAGCCTGCTGCCCATCCCGCCCGACCTCGCCGTCTGCGACGAATGCCTGCGCGAGTTGCGGGACCCCACGGACCGCCGGGGCGGCTACGCGTTCAACACCTGCACGGCGTGCGGGCCGCGCTTCACCATCGCGCGCGCCGTCCCCTTCGACCGGCCCACAAGCGCCATGGACGAGTTCCCGCTGTGCGCTCGATGCCGCGCGGAGTACGGCGCACCGGCCGACCGCCGCTTCCACGCGCAGACCATGTCCTGCCCCGCCTGCGGGCCGAAGCTGTCATTCACACCGATCGCCAGAACGTCCCCCGGTGAGGTACTGACCGGCGCGCCCCACGCCCGGCTCGGCCAGGGGCAAGGGGGCGAACCGCTCGCTGCGGCCCGCGCCATGCTCAAGGCGGGAGGGCTGGTCGCAATAAAGGGCATCGGCGGCTTCCACCTGGCCTGCGACGCCGGGCGGCAGGAGGTGGTCGAGGAGCTGCGCCGCCGCAAGCAGCGCCCGCACAAGCCGCTGGCCGTCATGGTCCGCGACATCGAGACCTGCCGCCGCATCTGCTTCACCAGCGCAGAGGAGGAGGCCCTGCTGGCCAGCATCCAGGCGCCGATCGTGCTCCTTCGCAAGCGTCCCGGCGCACCAGTGGCGGAAGCCGTAGCCCCCGCCCTGTGCGAGCTCGGCGTGATGCTCCCCTACACGCCGCTCCACGCAATGCTCTTCGACGACCCCTCCCTCCCGCCGGTGCTCGTGATGACAAGCTGCAACCGCTCCGAGGAGCCGATCGCCGTCAGCGCGCAGGCCGTCGTCGAGGGCCTGAGCGACATCGTGGACGGCGTGCTGTCCCACGAGCGCCAGATCACGAACCGCTGCGACGACTCGGTGGTGGCGCTCTTTGGCGGGGAGCCGCTGCCGATGCGGCGCTCGCGCGGATACGCGCCTGAGCCGGTGCTGCTGGACCGCGACGGCCCCTCCGTGTTCGCTGCGGGCGCGATGTGGAAGAACACGTTTGCCCTCACCAGCGGCCGGCGGGCCTTCCTGAGCCAGCACATCGGCGACGTCTCGGACGCCGACAACGCGGCGCACTTCGCGCAGTCGTTCGCCAGGTTCTCGGAGCTGCTGCGCCTTGAGCCGACCGCTGTCGCATGCGACATGCACCCGGACTACCCGACGACGGCCTTCGCACGGGAGCTGGCGCGACGGCGCGGCCTGCCCCTCCTGCAGGTCCAGCACCACCACGCCCACATCGCCTCATGCCTGGCCGAGCACGGCCTGGCGGGGCCGGTGATCGGCGTGAGCATGGACGGCACGGGCTACGGCGAGGACGGCGCGGTCTGGGGCGGGGAGTTCCTGGTGGCGGACCTGAAACGCTACGAGCGCACCTGCCACCTCCAGTACGTGCCGATGCCCGGCGGCGAGCAGGCGGTGCTTGAGCCGGACCGCATGGCGCTCGCCCACCTGGCAAGGGCGCTCGGCCCCGGGGAGGCGCTGCGAAGGCTCGCCCCGTCGCTGGGAGAGCAGGCGTGCAGCACCCTGCTCGCCGTCATGGAGCGGCCGCAGTTCTCGCCCCCCACGTCGAGCTGCGGGCGGCTCTTCGACGCCGTCTCCGCCCTGCTGGGCGTGCCGCGCCGTACGGCGGGCAGGGTCACCTACGAAGGCCAGGCGGCGTGCGAGCTGGAGGCAATCTGCGACGAGGGCGAGACGGACGCCTACGAGTTCGGCTACGAGGACGAAAGCATCGTGGTCGGGCCGCTCCTGCGCGGCGCGTGCGCGGACCTCGACCGAGGGCTGTCCGCAACGAGGATCGCCGCGCGGTTCCACAACACAATCGCCGCCATCATCGTCGAGACCTGCCGCCGCATCCGCGCAGAGCGCGTCCTGAGCGACGTGGCGATGTCGGGAGGCGTCATGCAGAACCGGCTGCTGCTGGCGCGCGCCGTGCCGGCCCTGGAGCGCGAGGGCTTCCGCGTGCTGCTTCAGAGGCGCGTCCCGCCGAACGACGGCGGCATCTGCCTCGGTCAGGCCGCCTGCGCCCTGGCGCAGCTCGCCGGTTGAATGCAAACGGATAAGGACATCGGACTATAGCAAGAACATGTGCTGGGCCATACCGCTGAGGCTTGTTGAGAGGGAAGGCGACCTGGGCAAGGTCGAGCTTTCGGGGACGCTGCGCGAGGTCGGACTCCAGCTCGTCGAGGACGCGCGCCCCGGGGACTACGTGCTTGTGCACGCCGGCTTCGCCATACAGAAGCTCGACGAGCAGGAGGCGCTGGAGAGCCTGCGCCTGTGGGAAGAGATGGCGCGGCTGGCCCGCCGTACGGCGCGGCTGGCAGGCGGAGAGGATGAAGTACATTGACGAGTTCCGTAGCGCGGCGCACGTCAGGGCGCTGGCCGGGCGGATAGCGAGCGCGGCCGGGCGCCTGCGCCGCCGAGTGCGCCTGATGGAGGTCTGCGGCGGCCACACGATGGCCATCCACCGCTTCGGCATCCCCGGCCTGATGCCAGAGG
>CAYYNS010000099.1:3044-6685 GCA_964473085.1 uncultured candidatus Brocadiaceae bacterium | reverse complement strand
CGTCGGACAGGAACGGAAGAAGCGGCCCGAACATGACGGCTGTCGGCAGCCTTGCCTCCCGTGCACGCCGGAGCACCAGAAAGCGCTCTTCAACGCGCGAGGCCCGCGGCTCCCAGAGCCGCCTCAGATGCTCATCCAGCGTGGTGACCGTGACGCCGATCCTCGCCGTGCGTCCGGCGAAGACGTCAAGGTCTCGCAGCACGAGCGTGCTCTTTGTCAGGACGTTCACCTGAAAGCCGTCTCTGAGCAGCAGCTCGCAACAGCGGCGTGTGAGTCTGCGCTCGGCCTCGATCGGCTGCCAGCCGTCGCAGGCGCTGCTGACGAAGACATCGCCGGGCCGCGCACGCCGTAGCTGCCGCTCGAGCGTCTCGACCGCATTTGCCTTCACATCCACAAAATGCCCCCACGGCTCAGGGTGAGGGTGGAAGCGCTGCATGAACCGGGCGTAGCAATAGACGCACCCGTGCGCGCAGCCCGTGTAGCAGTTCAGCGAGTAGTCGCTGATGGCGCTGCGGTTCAGGATCGTCTTGCACGGCGTTTCGCGCACGACGATCTGCCCCGGGCGTTGTGTGCCCCCGAACATTGGTGTACCGCCTGGAACCGGGCTTCTGATGCGCCTGCTCCCCAGATACACGCTTGGCAGGCGAAGGGCACTGCCGGACTAACCGGGGGCCCCGCTTCCTGCCCCCATGATGGGGTCGCTGCCGCAGAAACTGTATGACACCGCCAGGTCCACGTCGGTCAAGGTCAGCTCGAACTGTCGGTCGGCTGCGGGCCGCGCGAGCTGGCGAACCGTCACCAGGTTGTCCCCCTGCCGCGGCAGCACGTCCTCCAGCCCTATCTCGATCCATGCCCACGGCCCCTTGAGCGTCTGCCGCTCGTAGGTCCATGCTGCCGTGCGCGCAGACCACTCAATTATCTCCTGCCGGTCGGCTGCGCGAGCCCGCGCGCCGGGCATGCTCAGCTTCGTGCCATTCAGTTCAATCTCCAGCCGGTCCTCCGGCGCGAAACGATCCACTCTGACCCTGAGGACGGCGCGCCGAAGCGTGCCCGCAGCTCGGGCCGCCGCCAGATCGTCTCCCACCATCAACCCGATGCGAGCAGGCCGATCCGGGCCGGTCAACGGGACGGAAAGAGTGTCGGTGTCCGAACGCCAGTTGTCCAGGGTCGCCATGAAGAGCTTGTCACGCCGCCGGAGCGCTTCCGGGCAAGAGAGGTCCCGCATGATCACGTAGGCGTCGTCCGCCAGCGGATAGCCACGGCAGAACAGGTTGAACAGGTAGATGCCGTCGGCCCCCATTGCATAGTAGTTGCTGGCCGCTGCTCGGTACATCTCCAGGGTCGCCTGGCCGTTGCCGCGCGGGGCGGCCGAGTCAGGGCTGGCGTGGACCTCCACTGGCGCTCCGGCCACTAGGGCCTTCCAGTCCGAGATCGGCATGTCGAACGAAATGTAGCGGCTCGGGCTGCTGGGCACCACGTAGTCCACGAGCCCTTCCTTGACCCAGGACGGAACGTCCAGCCCGATGCGAAGGCAGTCCTCGATGCTTGCCGACACGCGCACGATCAGCGGCAACCGCACGCCTCCCTTCGGGCCGCGCCCGTCGAGCCGCGCGCGGACCTGGCGCACCATGTCGGTGATGAGTTCCGGCTGTGCTTCGCCGTTACGGAAATACCACGGATGCCGCGTCCAGTCCATCTCGAAACCGTTGGCAGCGTATCTGTCAATGATTTCAAACGCATTGTCCAGTCGGAATTGCCGCACCGCTGCGTGGCGGAAATCCAACATGAACTCGCGATAATCGGCCGGCCAGGACGCGTGCGGGTTGATGATGAGGTCCTGGTGCTCCATCCAGAACTGCCCGGTGAGGGGATGTTCCTGCGGCGGCACCTTTTGAGCGAAATGAGCGTCGTTCATGCGCATCGAGGGGATGAACTCCAAGCCCTCCTCGTGCGCGCGCTGCAGCACCATCTTCGGTATGTCCCAGTCCCGCTCCCGAACCTGGCGGAAGAATTCGCGCACCCGCCGGTAGAAGGGCGAGGTGCGGTTCGACGGCGTGTCGCGCCAGCCGTACATGGACGCCACGTCGGAGGGATACGTGACAAGGTCGGAGTATGAGACGCACAGCACGAGCGTCGTCACGGGGGTGCCGAGCAACACGTCCACCGAATCGGTCACCATCTCAGGACGCATCGCGCCCCTGTAGGAAAGCAGACACGAATCGCCATCGTCGTTGTAGAACATCCTGCGTCGTTCGCTCACGGGCCCTCCAGTGTGCGGTGGTAAGAGCTCCAGGTGCCGTCGTTGGTAACGACGTAGAGTTCGTCCTGCCCGTCCCCGTCGAGGTCTAACCCCATCCCCGTTGCGCCCGTGTAGGGATAACCTTTCCCATTGTAGCCGGTATCGTACTCGCAAAGGGTCTGCACGAGCCTGCCCTCGGGCGTCAGGAGATAGACGAAGTAATCGCCCACACCACGGTGCCGCGTGCCGCCCCAGTTGCCAACCTCGCCAGCCGCGTAGAGGTCCCCAGAGCCTGCCCCTCGGACCGGCCAGCCGTCTCCGATGCGATGACCGCTGTGATGCGTCAGGTCGCGGCGTTCCCAAATCACGCGCCCCTGCATGTCTACGGCCACGACACCCGTGGTGCCGACCCAGGATTCGTCCCCTCCCCGTTCGCCCCGGTCGGCGTAGATCAAGACCTCTTCGCCGCCGGCGGCGCAGAACAGTTGAACCCGTTGGCCGTGGTGCATAATAGTGCGGACGTTGAAGACCTCTCGCCCCGCTGCATCCAGCGCCGGACCGTCAGGCAGAACGATTAAGCCCTGTCTGTGATCGTCCGGCGGCAGCATCAACGCATGGTCCAGGTGCGTATCGTCCATGATCTCGTCGGCGAAGCGCCTCCAGCGAACGCTGCCACCGGCGTCAAGCAGCCAGACAACGCCCAGTGCATGCTCCGGACTCCCCGTGCAATCGTAGCCCCACAGGACCTCATCCTCGCCGTCACCGTCCACGTCGCCCGCAAAAGCCCAGTGGGCGGGCAACGGCAGCGGCAGCCGCCACAACACCGTCTCCAGGCGCTCATCCAGGCAGAACGCGCCATTCATTCGGGTCGGAACGATCAAGTGCCGCTGTCCGCCAGCGCGAACGGTCAGGAAATACCCGATGGTGTCGCCGCCAGGAATGTAATCGCCCGGTATGCGCCAATCCTTGACTGGCTGTCCCGTCCGTCCGTCGAGAGCGAGGATTCGGGCACGACGTCCAACGATGACTTCGTCGCGGCCGTCGCCGTTCACGTCAAGAAGGGACGGCTGATAGATCCAGTCGTTGTACCTCAACGCTTTCCCTTCGTAGAGCCCGGGGTTCCGTGTCTCCATGTCCCGACGCCAAGTGCCGCTTCGGTCTTTCTTGGGATCGGGATAGGCGGACCCATCAGGCGGGCTATCGGCCTGCACCTCCGCCTCCCAGCGGAGCTTTCCTTCGACGCCCAGGACGCAGAGCGGATGCCCCTCGGTGCCGAGGATCAACAGCTCCGCCGTGCCGTCCCCATCCACGTCGGCAGCCACCGGGTAGTTGAGTACCCCAACCCGGACGGACCACTTGCGCGTGTATTCGTCCACGCTCTCTCACCTCCGCGCCAACTTGC
>CAYYNS010000099.1:0-2944 GCA_964473085.1 uncultured candidatus Brocadiaceae bacterium | reverse complement strand
ACGGACCACTTGCGCGTGTATTCGTCCACGCTCTCTCACCTCCGCGCCAACTTGCGCAATTCACATCCCGCAGGAACGTCACATAACATAGTTGCCCCGGCACGCCACGCGGCAGGGCGCTCCGATATGATCAAGCCGGGCATGGCCCACCTCAGATACGTTGGCAACACGAGAGCAGTTGCTCCACCTCCTCTCGCGTGTAGCCGACGGTGGTCTCCCTGCAAGCGGAGGCTGCGCCAGTGGCGACAGCCCAGCGCAGGGCGTCGCCAACGTCGCCGGACCTGCTCCAACCATAGAGCCATCCCGCAAGGAACGCGTCCCCGCACCCGACGGTGTTGCGCACCTGGGCCGGCTGAATCCGGCAGGCCATTCCGACCGAGCCGTCCCGGCGTACGGCGTAGGCCCCCTGCGCGCCCAATGTGAGCAGGACCGTCTCTACCTGGTCCAGCAGCTCGGCGGCGCGGGCCGGCGCTTCCTTAAGCTGCACCTGCTCGCCGAGACATTCGCCAAGCTCCAGCAAGTTGGGCTTGATCGCGCTCACTGCCCCGCTCTTTAGTGCGGCACGCAGAGCCTCCCCGCTGGTGTCAACCACCACCGTCGCGCCGGCCTCACGGCTTACTGCAAGCAGGCTGATCCAATCACCCAGCCCAAGCCCGGTCGGGAGGCCGCCGCAGAAGGCTACGACGACGCCTGCCGGATCATCGCGATGCCGCACAATGACCCCGCGGAGGGCAGCGCGCAGCCGCGCCAGGTCCGCAGCCCCTACAGTAAAACCCGCTTCAGTCAGGTGTGTGGTCGTATGGCGCACGGGATCAAGGACCGTGGTGCTGGTGCGCGTGGAGCCGCTCACCGGACAGAGGGCGCACTGGAGCCCCACCACCTCGAGGCTTTCCCTGTAGAGGGCCTCCTCGGCCTGGCCTACCAGTACGCAAGCCACAGCGGGGGCGCCAAGCCGGGCTAATCCCCGAGCGACGTTGACGCCCTTGCCAGCGGGCACCAGTGCCACAAGGCGTGCCCGGCGGTGCTGGCCCACCTCGAAGTCGGGCACCTCGAGCGTCCTGTCCATCGCCGGATTGAGGGTAACCGTGACGACCATAAGCCCCTATGGCACGCGGCAGTGTCACTTGCCCGACGCGCGGGCAAAATACTTGATCAGCGTCACCTCATTTCCCCGCTCGTTGTAGCGCAGCTCGTCAACGAACTGTCTGCACACACGGATACCGTAGCCGCGAAACTGAGACTGCCCCGCCCTGTGTGAAGAGCGGGCACGAAGGACTTGCCGGGGATCGAAGCCCGGCCCCTCGTCTCGGATCGTGGCGCGGAATCGGTCGCCAAGAATAGCAAGGCGGAACCGGACGTCCTTGCGGCGGTCCCAGCGATTCCCCCACTCGATCGCATTCAGGGCCATCTCCAGAGTGGCATACTTTACGCGGCTGGCAGCCTTGCGCCCGAGGGGAGTGCTCGACAGGATGGCCTGGAGCAGGCCGGCCACCTCGTTGAGCAGCGACAGGGAACTGCTCATGACTAGTTCGACACAGAAACGCTCACCTCGCGGTTTTCGCTCCCGCACGCGCTGGCATGCACTATCCACCGCCTCCGCCAGGGCGGCCGGGCGAAGCGGCTCCGTAACGTAAATGTCCGGCTCGACGCGGACTGCATTGCGGGCAGGCTCGGCCAGGCTCCCGGCTTGCAGCACTACGACCGCTATGCCGTTCAGCCGCCTTGAGAGCTTGACGTGTCGGCAGATTTGGCTGACCTGTTCCGCGTCGGTCTCAGACCCAATGACAATACAACGCGGCGCAGCCCCGGCTTTCCACCCGGCGGTCGCCGCCTGCACATCGGCCGACACAACAGCATAGCCGCGCTCCGCCAGGGCCTGACAAACATCGCCACTGGCAGGATAAGCACCGACTGCGAAGACTCGGGGGCGCACCCTCCCCTCCCCTCTGACCGGCAGGCCAAACGCTCCGTGCGGTAGATTATCGGGCGGCCCCGAACGCTGCAAGGTAAGGGGGCGAGTTGACCGCCGATTCATCGCTTACTAGAATGTCACCCGCGCGTCCTGACTGCCTCATGGCGCGCGCAAGGAGCAACAGGATGCATGATATCGTGATCGGCGTTGACCTCGGAGGCACAAACATAAAGGCCGGGGCCGTCAGCTACGACGGCAGGGTGCTCTTCCGGTGCCGCACGACCACCGAGGGGCACATGGGGCCGGCAGCCGTCGTGGACCGGATAGCTCAGGCCATCCGCGACTGCCTGGCCGGCGTCGAGGGGGGAAGAGAACGCACTGCCGGGGTCTGTGTCGGAAGCCCCGGACCCCTTGACCTGAAAAACGGCGTGGTGCTGACGGCTCCGAACCTGCCGGGCTGGGTCAATGTTCCGCTGCGCGCGATGGTCGAGGAGCGCGTCGGGCTGCCCTGCGTGGTGGAAAACGATGCAAACGCGGCCGCTCTGGGCGAGCAGTGGGTGGGAGCGGGAAGCGGCGCCGACTCGTTGGTCCTGCTGACGCTTGGCACAGGCATCGGCGGCGGCATAGTGCTGAACGGCAAGATCTGGCACGGGTTCACGGGGGTCGCAGCCGAGATCGGCCACATGAGCATCAACCCTGATGGACCGGCCTGTAACTGCGGCGGCCGGGGCTGTATCGAAGCTTACGCCAGCGCCACCGCCATGGTGCGCCGGATGCGCGAGGCCATCGCCGCGGGACGCCACAGTAGCCTGGCGAGCAAGGGCGAGAAGCTCACTGCCAGGGACATCTACGAGGCCTGCGTTGCGGGCGACCAGGCAGCACTGGAAAACATGCACACGACCGGCTTCTACCTGGGCGTGGCAATCGCCAACATCCTGAACGTCCTCAACCCCGAGGTGGTTGTCCTGAGCGGGGGCGTCACCGCCGCCGGAGACCTGCTCCTGAGGCCCATCCAGCAGACCGTGCGGGAGC
>CAYYNS010000098.1:2653-6709 GCA_964473085.1 uncultured candidatus Brocadiaceae bacterium | reverse complement strand
AGCTCCACAAGCTGCGCGTGATAGTCCTTCAGGAGCTCGACGTCCTGCGGGAGGCGGTCGTGAAACTCCTGCTGCACGTCCGCGTAACTGCCGCCCGGCTCGATCAGCGCGTGCCGGCCCATGACGCGCACCGTGTAAGTGTCCACCACGAAGACGGGCTTTGCGAGCGCGTAGAGCAGGATGCTGTCTGCGGTCTCAGGGCCTATGCCACTGAGGGAGAGCAGCCCGCGGCGCAGCTCGTCGGTCGAGCGGGCCTTGAGCCCGCAGAGGCCCTCGTCCTCCGGCGCGCAGTGCAGGGCCACCCAGCGTGCGACCCCGAGCAGGCGGCCCGCCTTCTGCCGGTAGTAGCCGGCCGGCCTGATGAGCCGCTGGAGCCGGCGCGGGTCGGCCTGGCCCAGTGCCCGAGCGCTGAGCAGGCCGGCTTCCTCGAGATTCCGGATGGCTTTCTCGACGTTGCGCCAGTTGGTATTCTGAGTGAGCACAGCCCCGACGATTACCTCAAAGGGCGTGCGGGCCGGCCACCAGTGCTGGTGGCCAAAGGCGCGGCGAAGCTCCGAGTAGATGGTCAGCAACTGCCCCTTTGCAACCATGGCACGGACTTTCCTTTCCGACAGGCTCCCTGCGCCTTCAGGCCCGCGGCGCCCACCGCATGGGGTCGCACACCCAGCCCTGCAGCATGACATCGGGGCCGACCATCTGGACGACGGTCTGCGCCCGCGCCGGCATCCGGCCGCCGGCCCTGAACACCACGTCGCCGACCAGCGTGATAGCCGCCTCGATGTTCTGCGAGCCATGCCCGCCCACCGCGGTGACGGCCTGAGCGCCGCCAATGATACACGGTGCAACGAACACGACGACCCTGTCCACCAGGCGCTCGCCGAAGAAGCTGCCGAGCACTTCCCGCCCGCCTTCCACAAGGATGCTGGAGGCGCCCTGCTCACCGAGCGCTTTCAGCAGGCTGCCAGGGTCCGGGCACTCCGGGCGCGCCCTGCTGGGGGGCAAGGCAAGGAGCGTGCAGCCGGCATCTGACAGGGCGCTCAGGCCCTGTGGGGGCGCCGCCGCGCAGTAAGCTATCAGGACGGGGACCTGGCCGGCCGTGCGCACAAGGGCAGAGGCGGCGCCAGGCACGCGCCGCCCACACAGAACCACTCGCGCAGCGGTGCGCCGCCGCTGCGCATCCCGGCAGGTGAGGAGCGGATCGTCCCGCTCGACCGTCCCGGTCCCGACGACGACAGCGTCCACCCGTCCCCTGAGTTCGTGCACCAGTCGGCGCGACTCTGCTGAACTGATCCACCGCGACGAACCCGTGCGGCTGGCAATCTTCCCGTCGGCGCTCATCGCCCACTTGACGATGACCAGGGGCAGCCCGGTGGCAGTCTTCTTGAAAAACGGCGCGTTCAGCATCACGGCCTCGTCCCGACAGAGGCCGACATGCGTCTCGATGCCGGCGCCGGCCAGCAGGTCAATCCCCCTGGTGCTGGCGCCGGTTTGTGCCGCATGCTGCCGCCACATCGGGTCCAGGGTGGCAGCGACCACGCGCCGCACGCCCGCCTTCACGACCGCCGGGGCACAGGGGGGCGTCTTGCCATGGTGCGCGCAGGGCTCAAGCGTCACGTAAAGCGTGGCACCCGCCGGCTCACATCCGCCCAGGCGCGCCGCCTCCAGCGCAGCGATCTCAGCGTGCGGCCCGCCGAACCTCTGGTGGTAGCCTTCCCCGATGACCCGCCCGTCTTTGACCAGGACAGCCCCGACCATCGGGTTAGGCTCGACGAAGCCCTCACCCTGCGCGGCGAGCCGCAAGGCCCTTTGCATGTAGCTACGGTCCTGAGCATCCTGTTCCATGTGGGCGGCGCCTTTCGCCTCGAACGCCTGCCGACCCGTAGGGCGACCGACCCGATTATAGGGGGCGCACCTGCTTGATTCAAAACGCTATAGGCAATACAATACCGGCACGTTCGGGGCGTGCATCGGGGGCACGAGACAAGGCTCATCCAGGGGAGTTTGCAGGTGAGGCTGCCCAAGAGGGGCAAACAGGCGCTGTTCGCCTACGACTTCGAGCAGCCCGTCAGGGAGCTGGACGATCAGATCGAGCAGCTCCGCGAGGAAGCTTCCCAGGAGGGGCAGCAGCAAGGGCCTGTTGCCGACAGGATTCGGGAGCTTGAAGAACGCCGCGACAAGCTCCTGATGGAGATTGTGGCCAACCTTACGCCCTACCAGCGCGTGAAGCTGGCGCGGCATCCCCTGCGCCCGCAGTCGCTCGACTACATCCCCGAGATATTCGACGAGTTCATCGAGCTCCACGGCGACCGGAGGTTCGGCGACGACAAGGCCATCGTCACGGGCCTTGCGCGGCTGGACGAGCACCGGCTCATGTTGATCGCCCAGCAGAAAGGGCGCGACACGCGCGAGAAGATGGAGCGCAACTTCGGCATGCCGAACCCTGAGGGTTACCGTAAAGCTCTGGCCAAGATGGGCTGTGCGGAGAAATTCGGCCTGCCTGTGGTCAGCCTGATAGACACGCCCGGCGCTGCCCCGGCCGTGGAGGCGGAAGAACGCGGTCAGGCCATGGCCATCGCGGAGAACATCCTGTGCATGTGCGGGCTGAGGACGCCGATTGTGATCGTCGTGACCGGCGAGGGTTGCAGCGGGGGCGCCCTGGGAATAGGGGTCGGGGACAGGTTTGCGATGCTGGAGAACGCCTACTACGCGGTCATCTCGCCGGAGGGCTGCGCGGCCATCCTGTGGCGGGACGCTGAAAAGGCAGACATGGCGGCAGCCGCAATGAAGTTGACCGCCCAGGAAATGCTGAAACTCGGCATCATTGACGAGATCATCAAGGAACCTCTCGGCGGCGCCCATCGTAACCCGAAAGAGGCAGCCGACAACATCAGCGCCTACCTGAGGCGCACCCTGGAGGAGCTCGTCCGCATCCCTATAGACGAGCTTCTGGAGAAGCGCTACACGCGCTACCGGCAGCTTGGGGCGCATGTGAGCGGCCCGGATGCCGGCCCGACCGCCCCCGCCTGAAGGCTCCCCTTACCTGGCCGCTGCCTGTCCAGCGCCCTTGCTCTTGAGCGCCCGCGCGACCAGGAACGGCGCCCTGAAGGGCAAAAATAGCAGCAGGAAGAAACCCCTCGTGCCCTTCTGGACGTAGGCCCAGTCCTGCACCAGCGCGCTCGCCACGAACACGCTGGAGTATGTCCCGGCAACAATCCCAACGATCAGGGCGAACGACAGCCCCTGTAGCACAGGGCCACCCATGAAGTAGAGCACCACGAGCGTCATGAGCGTCGTCGTGCCGGTCAGCAACGTGCGGTTCAGGACCTGGTTGACGCTGTCGTTGATGAGCTGTTGCGACACCACGCGCCTGCCGGCCGAGGCCATGTTCTCGCGGATGCGGTCGAACACGACGATCGTGTCGTTGAGGCTATAGCCGAGGATCGTGAGGAAGGCTGCCAGCATCGGCAGGTTGATCTTGAGGTCGCCCATCACCCCGCTCCAGTCGCCCAGCGCCACAGCCCCGACCGTGACCAGAAGGTCATGGACGAGCGCCACCACGGCCGTAACGCCCCACCGGACTGCGTGGAAGCGCACTGCCATGTAGAAGACGATTACCACTGACGACAGGATCACTGCCAGCAGGGCGCGGCCCTTCATCTCCTGAGCGACCACAGAGCCGATGTTCTCGATCTTGCCCACAGGGTCGGCCTGGCCGAAGGCGCCGGCCACCAGCCTCTTGACCCTATCCTCGTCCCCCACAGGGACGCGAAGCACGACGCTGCTTACGGAAACGTTGTCCCAACGATCACTGTTCGTTTCGTGGACTATGCGCTTGAGATCCTCGCCGACGTCAACGGTCCTGGCGACCGACTTCAGGCCGGCCTGCTCGAGGTAGTACTGGACAAGCGGCAGCGGCACCGCTTCTGACAGCTTCATCATGATCCTGCTGACGCCGGGTTCGGCCGCCGAGCCTTCCGCCGACTCGCCGAACTCCACCGAGATGTGCCGCATGCCCAGATCGCTGAACATCTGGCTCATCCTGTCTTTGATCTCCTG
>CAYYNS010000098.1:0-2553 GCA_964473085.1 uncultured candidatus Brocadiaceae bacterium | reverse complement strand
TGTGCCGCATGCCCAGATCGCTGAACATCTGGCTCATCCTGTCTTTGATCTCCTGATAGCCGAGTGCCAGCGCATAGGCGTCGGACTTCGCATCAAGCGCCACGACCGCCAGTTGTTCCAGGCCCTGGGCCTCCGCGAAAGCCCGCAGATCCTCCTCTTTGAGCGGCCTGCTGAGCTGCCCTCTGACGGACACGCCGTCAACGGTGACGACGGGCAACTGCACGACCGTCGGCGCCTCGCGGCGGAAGCGAACCAGCACATCGTGCGGCCCGCGCAGCAGGAAGCCAGTGGCCGGCTGCGCGGCGGGCTCGACCGTTATCTGTGGGAACCCAAGCTTCACCAGCTCCACCGCCACAATCTCCCACTGCACGGGCCTGCCGGTCTGGAGATCAAGCTGTGCTGCGCTTCCACCGGCCTCGGAGGCAACCTCGCCAAGCTTCAACTCGCAGGGCTCCCTTTTCACATTCGCCTGGTCCAGGACGTTGACCATCCCGATCCAGACGTCCCGTTGCTGGGCAGCCGGCACCTGCTGTGAGAGCCGCAGCATGAACTCCTGCCCCTGGATGTCGCCCACGGCTACGACCTCGCTCACGCCGGCGAGATTGAAGGGATCTGCCCCCTTTCCCGCCAGCGCCTGGCGCAACCCCATCTCGTCCACGGCCTGGCCGAGCTTGAGGTCAAGGCTGCGACCATCCGCACCCGCCGCGACCTGCCCGTCGCCCAGCAGGCCAGCGTCCTGAAGGCGCCCCTTCACCTCTGGCAGCAAGGTCTCGCGCAACGTCTCCTCTCCAACGCTCCGCACGCGGACCAGGAACTCCGTCGCGCCTGCCGTCACCGATGCGCCCGGCTGCACGCCCTGGACCTGAGCCCTGTGGAAGCCGCCCTCTTCCAACCGCTTGCGAACCTCAGCGGCAGGCACTGCCCTACCCAGCGACAGGCGCACCAGCGTGCCGCCAGTGAACTCCACGTCGTAGAGCGCTGACCCCCGCAGGATGAAGGTGACCAGACCGACCAAAGTGGCGGCCCCGGACAGCAGATAGCCCAGCCCGCGCCAGCTCATGTAGCTCAGCGACGGCCTCGTGATCACCGACAGCATCCTGAAGCCCTTCAGACCTCCGCTCGCCAGGAGCGTCTCGAACGTAAGCCGCGTAACGAACAGCGCGGTGAACATGCTGAGAGCAAGGCCTGCCGACAGCGTGACGGCAAACCCCCGCACAGGGCCCGTGCCGACCAGGTAAAGGACCAGGGCGGTAAGGACCGTCGTGACGTTAGAGTCCACGATGACGGTGTAGGCCCTGTCATAGCCGGCGTGGAGGGCTGCCAGGCCTGTCTTGCCGGCCGCGGCTTCCTCGCGGATTCGCTCGTAGATCAGCACGTTGGCATCCACCGCCATGCCGATGGTCAGCACGATGCCGGCGACGCCTGGCAGGGTCAGCGCGGCACCCAGCAGGCCCAGCGCGCCGCCGAGCAGCACGACGTTCAGGACAAGTGCCGCATCGGCCACAAGCCCGCACACAAGGTAGTAGATGCCCATGAACGCAAAGACCAGGAAGGCGCCCAGGATCACGGAGCGCAGGCCCTGGGAGATCGAGTCGCGGCCAAGCTGCGGACCGACCGTGCTCTCCTGAAGCGGCTCCAGATCAACCGGCAGGCTCCCGGCGCGCAGCACGGTCACCAGGTCGTCCACCTCCTGGACTGTGAAGTCACCCTCGATGATCCCGCTGCCCGCGATGCGCTCTCTGATGAGCGGCGCGCTCTTGAGCTTGCCGTCAAGGATGATGGCCAGCAGCCAGCCGCGGTTCCTCTCCGTGATCGAGGCGAACTTGCGCGACCCCTGAGCATTGAACTGAAAGCCCACCGCAATGCGTCCGCGGGCGTCACGCGCCAGCTCGACCGGCCCGAGGTACTCGCCCGTGATCGCCGCCTCGCCCTCCTTGACCAGGTAGAAGGGCTTGGACTTGTTGTCGTCCACGTGCACCTTCTCATAGCCGGGCACGCGTTGGCCCTTCTCGGCCTTCCTGTATTCGGCCTCGAACTTGGGATCGCCGCGGGGCATGGCGAGCTTGAACTCCAGCATCCCCATCTGGCCCAACCGGCGCTTGAGCCTCTCCACCTCGGCCCTGCTGGCCCTGGGGACCTGGATGAGGATGCGGTTGTGCCCCATCGCCTGGATGCCGAATTCTTTGACGTTCTGCGGGTCAATGCGCTGCCGCAGTACCTTGATCGTATCGCCCACCACCCCGCTGACCGCCTGGCCCTTGCGCGGTTTCAGCTCGTAGAGCAGCTCCGTGCCGCCCGCCATGTCAAGGCCGAGTTTGATGCGCCCCTCGGCATAGCTGGTCTCCTCCCTCACAAGCGTGCCGTCTTCCTCACGCCAGGTGAGCGTCATCTCGGCAATGCGCTCGGCGCGCGCCAGGGGCAAGAAGCGCGAGAATTCCTCCTTCTGCTCCACCACATACGTCTCGCCCTGCTCAACCTTATGGGCGGCCGCCTCCTCTGGCGTCCGGGCGACCTTCTCCACGACCGTCGTCTTCCTGAGCGGCACGCGTATCG
>CAYYNS010000097.1:0-6740 GCA_964473085.1 uncultured candidatus Brocadiaceae bacterium | reverse complement strand
CGGCTCCCTGACGATCACGTCCACCTGCCCGGCGTAAGGAAGATGACTGTGGACCTCAGCCCAAGGCGAGGCGCGGTTCAGCAGGAGGTTCACCCGCAGCTTTCCGGCCTGGTGTGAGAGGGCATGGTACCAGGCTACGTAAAGCGCCCGGGCGGCATTGCCGGTGCAGCAATGCATGATGCCCCGCATGTGGCGGCGCTCTTCGTGGAAGTGCACCCAGTCGTTGACGTCCGCCCAGCCGGCGAACGCGCCGAGGTTGCGCTCGGCCACGTTGTCGAAGCACGCATATTGCCATCGGCCGGTCGCCAGGGTCGGGTTCATTCCCGTGCTCAGGCGCTCGATCCAGTCGGTGCGGCGCAACTGGCCTTCGGCGAACTGGTTCCTCACCCAGCGGTCGGCATCGTCCCAGCAGCCGTCATCCAGACCGGCCGCCGCGAACATCACTGCCATCATCAGCATATCGGCGACGCAGCACAGCTCGGCCGTGTGAGGTTTTGGGTTGCCCGTCGTCATCTCGGGGAACCACCCCAGCACGGGATCGCCGTAACCACGCGCCACCTCGTAAACCCTGTGGGAGAACTCCAGCAGCTCCTGATCCCCGGTGAGGATCGCGTGGTGCAGGGCATGCAGGGCCACGATGGCATGACCGTGGAAATGCGTGATGCCGTAGCGTGGATGGTCCGGCCCCACCTCTGCCATGTCGGGCAGGAATCGGCCGTCGGCGGCGAAGTACCCGCCAGAGCGCACGATGTAACGCAGCAGGGCAGCCGCCAAGTCGCGCGCAGGTTCGTAGCCCAGGTGCCGCCAGCACAGATTCAGGCCGAGGGCGCTCCAGGCGGCGAAACTTGCGGTGATGCCCTTGGGCGGCGGAGCCTGGCTGTCAGCAATCTGATCCCACGCAAACCACGTTCTGGCCAGGTACGCTTCGTTGCCGCGCCGCACGATCAGCCGTTTGTAGCCATCCACGATCCCCCGAGCCAGTTCTTCCCAGCGCTCCCGGTCGCCGAGTTCGGCGTAACAACACGCGGCCGCCAGGGCGTAGCCATTCTTCTGTGGCTCGACAACATGCTCGGCCGTGCCCTGGTCGGCCTCGAAGCCGGCGGCGGCTTCGGCGGCGGAGAAACGTCCCCAGGGCCGGCCCTGGAGCGCAGTGCAGATCAGCCCGTGCGGGCCGCGCTCCCGCCACAGACTTCGCAACCAGCACCGCTCTACCTCCTCGCCTTCCTTGCTTCCGCTCATCAGGCGCGCCAGCGGAAGCGCGAACAGAAACTTCAACTTGACCCCGGAGTCGCTCGGCGCGTGGATCATCATGGCTGGCTTGTTCCAGAAGTGAGCGCGCCAGTACACCTCGCAGTCGGCCTCGGCATCCGTCGGCCCCGTCATGCCGTGAATGACGAGGGCGGCCATCCGGGCAAGGTCCAGCGTATCCGGCACCAGCCGTTCGGTTGATATTCCACTGTAGGCAGGAAGGCAGGCCGCCGAGGCGGAAGGGTTGATGTAGGTGATCGGTGATCCATGGGGGACATTTTTGTGATTCTGTTGCGGGGTCATCGTTTCCTCCCCGGGGCGGCGTCGCTGTGTGGCAGACCACCGTCAGCTTCGGCTAACCCTTGCGGCGGTAGGCGATCCTTGCTCCGCTGTTAGTTTCCTGCCCCTTCGCGGGGCTTGCTCAGGAACATGACGAGGCCAAAGGCGAAAAGCAGGACACAGACAAGGCAGGGCCAGTAGTACACGAGGATGCCGGATGGCGGTTCAACGATCCGCATGGGTCCCCGAACCATCGTGCGCGAAGGCGTATAGAGGCCCCCCGACAAGCCGTAGTGTCCATACTGAAGCATGAAGGTGGCGAACGCGCAAGCTGCCGAGCCCACCATGAGCACAAGCCCGATGGTCTTCATCCATGGTTTCCTTTCTTGTCTCTGCTGCAAGGAGCGAAGGCTCCCCTGCATACCTTTGCGGCAGTCCGACGCGCGCTCGGACCGCGCTAGTCCTCCACCTGGATGAGCGTGCTCTCCAGGCGCCCGCGGATCTCACGGTTCCGCGCCATTACCTCCCCAAGCTCCTCCATGTACTGCTTGGCGATCTCTGGGTGAGAATCGGCCACATCCTTCGATTCCTGCGGGTCGCTGTCCAGCTCATAAAGTCGCATTCTGGGCAAGCCGTTCCACTGCGTCGGCTGCGTGAAGGAGGGGACGGGAAGTCGCACGGACCGCTCGCTGGCAGGCGTCTCGCTCCAGAGGCTCGGCAGGTAGACCAGCTTGAAGCGCGGCCCGGTCAGCGCTTTCTGCTCGGGGCCCCAGCTCGTCGCCTCGCTGAATATGAGGCGCTCCGGCCCGCCGTACGGCGGGCGAGGCCTGCCTTCTGCCAGAGCCTTCAGGCTGACGCCGGAGAGTGCACTCAACGGCTCCACGCCGACCAGCTCCAGCACGGTCGGCGCCACGTCCATCAGCGCTACTCCTTCCTCCACCACCCTGCCGGCCGGCAGCAGTCCCGGCGCACGGAGCACCAGCGGCACGTGCAGCAGGCTCTGGCGCAGGGAGTCGCCGATGCTGCCCGCCCCGCCGCCGCGCAGCCGCTGGCCGCCATCGAGGTCCAGGCCGTGCGCACTGGTCACGATGAGGATAGTCCGATCAGCGATCCCCAGCCGCTCAAGTTCGTTGACCAGCATGCCGACCATGAGGTCCGCCTGGACGATACTGGAGTCGTATCGGGCGGCAGCCTGGACCCGCTTGTCGTCCGCCTGCGGGGCGAACAGCGCCCCACCGTGGGAGAGGCATGCTTCCTGGGTCTCGACGAACAGGAAGAACTTGTCCTGCGCATGGCGGCGCAGCCACTCGGAGGCCAGCGCGTAGACGCTTTCCGTGCGCGGCGTCGCTGCTACGACATAGGTGTGGAAGCCCTGGTGGAGCCCCCACTCGGCCGTCAGGGGGCCGCCCCCTGTAACCGCCGCTGTGTGGAAGCCTTCCATCTGAAGCCGCTTGGCCAGGGCAGGTGCCTGGGTTGTGAAGTACCTGGGGCGCTCTCGCTGCGGCTGGTCAGCCCAAAGCACGCTCGGATACTCCCCCGTGAGCATGGCGAACGTGGAGGGAAAGGCCCAGGGCGCCTGGGCGTTGCACCGCGCAAAGCGCACCCCCTCAGCGGCAAGGCGGTCCATCCACGGGCTGGTCGCCCGGCCGTAACCATAGCATCCGACGTGATCGGCCCGCACACCGTCCAGGCTGATGAGCAAGACATTGTAGGCGTCGGGTTGGCGCCTGGCGTAAAAGGCCAGACTGAGGAAAGCGTGATAAGGCTCGCCCTCGGGTGAGGCGGTGCTGACCGTCAGGAATCCCGTCTTCCCGGAGCAATCGTCCAGGCTCAGTACCCGTTCGTCCCAGGCCTTCATGGGCAGGCTCACCTCCCACTGCTCCAGCACCGCGGGCTCGCCCTTGGAAGGCTGGAAGACGGCCTGACACTTCACCCGGCCCGCTCCGCCGCCTCGCCCGACGGCAAAGATGAACACCTCGCACCGCAGTCCGTCGGCAAGCACCGCAAGTAGCCGGCTCATCGTGGTCTTTTCCGGGGTCAGCAGCGCGTCGTAGGTGCGCGTGACGCCGCCTACGCGGGCGAGGCTGAGCGGAAGGACGAAACCCGCCTCTATAGCCGGGGGGCGGGCACGCTCCTCCAGCACCCAGCACGCCGCCACTAGGAGACCCAGCACGGCAAGCCCCCGCCACGACACGGCAAGCCGCGCAAGACGCGAGCGCAGCAGCCTCGCCAGCACGGCCCAGGCCAGAACCACGCTTGCGCCAGCAATGGCTGCTGTGATGACAAGAGGAAGCGGCGCCGAGAAGAACAACACACAGGCAACCTGCGCCCCGACCAAGGAGGCGGGCAGAAGCAAGACCCGCTCCACCAGGTGCTCGCCGGGCAGTAAAGCCCACGGGGCCAGCAAGATCAACGTGAAACAGTAAGCGCCTAAGAGCAGAGGACTCCCCAGGCGCTCTGCCGTCCACTGGACGCCTTGCCTCAAGACCAGTGGCAGGAGCAGGACGACGAGCACATAGGCATGGAGAGCGGCCCACGCTACAGGCAGACCCGCCAGGCGATTGCCCAAAGCGCGACGCAGGGCCAGCAGAAGCACAGCCGCCCAGGCGCAAGCCGCCAGTGCCGTAGCGGCGGGCAGAGGGGGCATGGAGGCGCCAAACAGCCGTGCCAGGCTCCAGCGCAGCGCCAGGTCCCCCGCCAGCGCCAGGCCGCAACAGGCGAAGAATATCGCGGCGGCCTGACGCACGTCCCCGGTCCGGCTGGCCTCTGCCATGGGCGCTCCGCTGCGTAGAAGATGTGGCTATGGCTCCCTTTGCGCGTCGGAGTCTACTGTGCTGCCAGCGGACTGTCAAACGTCGTCGCATGGCGGCCTTCTTTGCGTGGGCAATGCAAGGCGCTGGTGCCCCGAGCCCCATCGCCTCGGCTACGAGCCCGCAGTCACCTTTCCAACCGCCTATCCCCAAGCGGGCTTGAACGTTCAACGCAACTTGACGGCATTGACCGGCCCGAGAACAAGCGTTACGATTCCAGTGGCTGGCAGGGCCTCACCGCGATACGGACAGCTCGTTAGCCGGAGGCAAAAAGATGGGGTCAGATTCTCAGAGAGACAGGAAGGTGTTGGAGGTGACGTTTCAGTCTGTGCCGGGGAGCGGCAAGACGGGTTGGGGATGGCGCATGCCGCATAACCCGCAAAGGACTCCAGGCCAGTTCACCCAACAGGAGCTGGAGGTCCAGAGACTTGCCCAGGAGACGACCCGGCAAACGAGGGAGGTATGGCGCGAGAAGACTTATAGTTACTGGGCGCCCTTCAATTACCCCAACGTGACTGTCGAGCTCGGACGGCCAGGCACGGGCGTGGAGTTCAATCCTGACGGCGCGGAGCTTGACGTCTACCCCTACGGCGCCATCACCATCGAAGAGCAAGAACCCATCGTCTCTGTGACCGTCATCGGGAGCGGATGTTCCGGCGAGGGCTATGTTATCGTGGAGGCAGAGCCCCTCCAGTGGAAATACCCGCGCACAGGGGTGCGGATGATGGGGCGCGGTCTGTGGGGGATACATGTCAGGGGCGATGCATGGTTCGCCGGCGTTACGGAGTCCTGGAATGACGCTGGCCTGAGCTCAGTGCGCTTCGATCTCCCCGAATCCAGGAGGGTCATCGTCGGAGGTGGGTCCTCTGGGGGGGATCCCCACTACTGCTTCCGCCTCATTCGAGTGGGCGTCAGGGAGCCGGTGCAGGGGTGAGCAACTGACGGCCTGCGTGGACGTGGTGGCAACCCACAGTGGTCTGACAAGGGGGACGATCGTTGCGAGGATATGGTTCACATTGATTCTTGCGTCGGAGTTCTTGGGCGCCTGTGTTCGCTCCGCCTCACAGGTAGTCGTTGATGTCAAACATGCGGCCGCTGTTGCGCACTTCCTCGACCACCGCGAGCAGACCGTCGCGGGGGTAGGGGGGGAAGGAGGCGTTGGTGTCCCCGACCATGTGCCGGTAGCCGCGTGTAGCTTCGAGCACATAGCGCGTGCGCAGGCGGATGTGTTCGAGGTTGCGGTCGTAGAAGTCGCTCACATTGACCGCGCCCCGGGTCGTGATGTGGTGTCCGAGTTTGGCTCGTGCGTCCTTGAGGTCGTCAACGGTGCCCAGGGGCGGCGCGGCCAGGCTCTCCAGTATGTCCACGCCCATCGGCTCGTAGATGCCCATTTCGATGAGCTTCTTCATGTGGCCGCAGGTGTGCACCCAGCTCATGAGGCCGTGTTTGTGCGCCTCGTCGTGGAGGGCCCTGGCCTGGGGGACAAAATATTTCCGGTATATCTGGGGCGAGTAGAGTTCCAGACCGTTGATGGCGCCTCTGACGATGTCGGCGCCCGCTTCGGCAGCACACGCCACGGCAACGGCAGCGGCCTGCCCTTCCAGCTCGAAGAGCCGCTCCATTTCAACGGTGTGGTCATGGAGCAGATAGAAGGCGTTGGCCGGGTCTACGTACAGGTTCGAGGTGAGGTTGAAGGCGGGGACTCCGATGACGGCCGAAAAGCTCATCCACTGCGGCCAGCGCCCGATCTCGCTCTTGAATTTGGCGACGAGCCTGGCGCGGACGCGCACGTCTTCGAGCATGGCCCTTGAGGCATTCTCGACCAGATAGGCCAGTGCGGGGAGGTCCGCCTCCGACTTGACAAGGTGTTCTAACCAGCACGCCGGCAGGCCGGCGGGGGTAACGAACAACTCGGTCATGGTGCCTGCTGGCGTCCGCAAGGTGGTGGACCGGAGCACGCGGTCCGGCTCGACCTTTTCCTCGACGCTCAGCTCGATCGTGTCGAGGAACTCGATCGCGTCAAAAGGCGTCACGCTGCCGAGGCCGACATGGAATGGAATGCCGAGTTCCCTGCTGCACTGCAGCACCATGTCCACCGTGACGGGCGGCGGTCCGGTGTGGGCGCTTGTGGATCCCGAGGCGCCTTCGGCCCGCACCGGCA
Organism: uncultured candidatus Brocadiaceae bacterium; assembly: GCA_964473085.1. Lineage (GTDB taxonomy): Bacteria > Planctomycetota > Brocadiia > SM23-32 > SM23-32 > CAYYNS01. The sequence continues at coordinate 242 of CAYYNS010000097.1, read as the reverse complement.
CGCCGAAATACGATGCGGCGGTAGAGAAGGGATCGTCCAACAGCACCGGAACCAGGTCCGGATCGCCGTCAGCCATCCACTGCAGGAGCGGCTTGTGTCGCTGGCGATTGGTCACTGGGCCAGTCCGTCGGCCCTCTTTGACATCAGCGTCCATCGGATACCTCCGTGGCTCCCGCCGCGCGTCGAACCCGCCTCTACCACGGGGGATCGCACAGGTCCACAGTCAGCTCGATCAGATTCAG
>CAYYNS010000096.1:0-6765 GCA_964473085.1 uncultured candidatus Brocadiaceae bacterium | reverse complement strand
GCAGGCAGGCCGCGCTGCGGTGCGGCTGCTGAGCGACGCGGCCCTGTGCGCCCTGATCGCGCTTGTGGTCTTTGTGGCGCTCAACCCTTTTGTGCTTGTCAGTGGGGACAGGGCGCGCTCGGACATGGCCTTTGAGGTCACGCAGGCCTGGGTGGGGCAGGCGCTGGCCGAACTGCGAGTGAGCCCCTGGCGCCAGCTCTGGACGTATCATCTGCGCGAGAGCCTGGCGCCCGGGATGGGCCTGGGCATCCTGGCGCTGAGCATGGCGGGTCTAGCGTGGGCACTGTGGCGCAGGGAAGGCGGCGGCCTGTTTGTCGCGCTCGCGGCGCTTGCCGCATACGTCCTGCACGAGGCCTCGCCGCTCAAGTACGGCCGCTACATGATCCCGGTGCTTCCGATGCTCGCGGCGCTGGCGGCCTATTTCCTGGCGTGGCTTGCGCAGGCTATGGTCGTGCGGTGCCCGAAAAACCGGTGGGTTACACCCGTCATCGTGCTCGTGGCCGTCGCTGCGAGTGCCGCCCCCTTCTGGAGAAGCATGGGCAACGTGCGCGCCATGATCCCGGACACGCGCGCGCTGGCTGGGGCGTGGCTCAATGCCCACTGCCCGCCCGGGACGCGGATATTCGTGGACGGGTACGACACCTTCGGCCCGACAGTAGATCCGCCCCTGGAGTGTCGCTGGGCCATCGGGTTCAGGGGCGCGGCCAGTGGGAGGGTCAGGCTCGACCTCGCCACGCAGTCCTGCGACTTCGGCGATGGCAGGCCGCCCTACCGTCCACACTACCTGGTGCTGAGCTCGCTGTGGTACGGGCGGTTCCTCGACTACTCCTCGGCTGCGGAGGAGGAAAGGCGCTACTACACGGCGCAAATCCCCCTTACCCTGGGAGCGCCTGTGAAACTCTTCAGGTCCAGACGGGGCAGTTATGGCCTGCACAACCCCGATATCCAGATATATCGCCTGCCTCTGAACCCGCTTGCGGTTGGCCAGCCAGCAGGGGACATGCCTCCGTAGAGCCTCTTGGTCGAACCGGCCTTCTGAGCACACTGTTGACTCGTTCACGGCCGTATCCGCCTTGACCATTCTTCTGTGCCTGCCTATAATTGGAGGCAGTGGGCGCAAATGGGGCGAAATGCCCCAGAAGCCCGCCCCTTCAATGTTCCCTTTTCTGTTTTGAGGATCCTACAAGGATGGTCAGGCTCCTGTGGCTTCAGGCAAGCTGTTGTGGGGGTGAGACTGTTTCGCTCCTGAACGCGGAGCAGCCGGACTTGCTGGCCACGTTTGACCTGCTCGGGGTTGACCTTGTCTGGCATCCGGCGTTTACCCACGTGCAGGGCGATGCTGCCAAGGGACTGCTCCATCTCTGTGCGACGGGGGGCAAGAAGCTCGACATCCTCGTGGTCGAGGGGGCGGCACCCGCTGCTGAAGAGGAGCGCCCGCACGGGCTTGGGCCTCAGGAGCCCAGTGTTGCGGACCAGATCAAGACCCTGGCGCGGGCTGCGCACTACGTTATGGCAGCGGGCACATGCGCCTGTTTCGGGGGTGTGATGAGTGCGGGCACTCGTGGCACGCGCGCAACGGGGCTGCAGTTCCAGCGCGAGCAGCGCGGCGGCCTGCTTGGGGCGGATTTCAGGTCGGCAGGCGGCCTGCCCGTCGTGAACGTGCCGGGCTGCCCCGCACACCCTGACTGGATCACGGGCACGCTGACGGAACTGGCCTCCCACAGCCTGACCGAGGGCGATCTCGACCCATACAGCAGGCCGCGAATCTTCTACTCCAAGCTGGCCCACCACGGCTGTCCTCGCAACGAATACTACGAGTTCAAGGCCTCTGCGGTTGAGTACTCTCAGCAGGGCTGCCTGTTTGAGAACCTGGGGTGCAAGGGCACCCGGTGCGACTCGGACTGCAACGAACGGCTGTGGCTGGCCCGCACGGGGAGCTGCACGCGGGGGGGATTTCCCTGCCTGTCGTGCACCTCGCCGAGGTGGCCGGATGGGTTCGTGCCGTTCTTTCAGACCCAGAAGATCGGCGACGTTCCCACCACGCTGCCCCTCGACGTTCCCAAGGCGTGGTATGTGGGAATCAGCGGGCTGGCCAAGCTGGCCTGTCCCAGGCGCCTGTCGGTCAACGCCGTCAGCTTCAAGTACGTGGACGTGAAGGATGAAGGCCGGCAAGACCATCGTGTTTAGCCCGTTCACCCGCGTCGAGGGTGACCTGCGGCTGGAGGTCGAGATCCAGCGAGGCGTGGTCGCCTCGGCGCGGGCAAGCGGCACGCTGTTCCGTGGGTTCGAGATCCTGCTGAGGGGGCGCGAGCCGGCCGATGCGATCGTGATCCTGTGCCGCATCTGCGGGCAGTGCGGCGCGGCCCACAGCAGGGCGGCTGCCGATGCCATCGCCGGGGCCTATGGCGTGCAGCCGCCGCGCAACGGCATCCTGGCTGCCACGGTCATTCAGGCCCTGGAGATGGTGCTGGGGCACCTTGCGCACTTCTACTTCTCTTTTGCCGCCGACCTGTGTTCGCTGCCCGGCTGCGGGCGCCTGGAGGAGCGGTTCGCGCCCATACGCGGCAGCTCTTTCAGGAAGGCGCTTAGGACCCGCCGGGTGCTGCTGGGCATGATGGGGCTGTTTGCGGGCAAGTGGCCCAATACCTTGGCCATTCAACCGGGCGGGGTTACGCGGCCGCTCACCCGCGGCGAGCTGGTGCGGGCAAAGGGCATCCTGGCGGAGTTTGTGCGCTGCCTCCAGGAGGACCTGCTGCGCTGCAGCGTGGACAGGTGGCTTTCCAACCGCAGCCTGTCCGACGTGAAGGCATGGCTCGGCGAGGATGACCACGCGGAGGGGGACCTGGGCGTGTTCGTCTCGACCGCGCTGGATGCGGGTTTGCAGCAGATCGGGCGTGGCCCGGGGCGGTTCCTGTCGGCCGGGGGCCTTCGGCTGCCTGAGGACAGGACTTGGCTCAGGCCGGGCTATTACGATGGAGGCGTTCAAGAGCTGGACGGCGCGCAGATCGCCGAGCACGTAGCCTTCTCCTGGTTTGAGCCTGAGCCGGCTGTGGCATGCCCCTCTGAGGCCATGACCGAGCCTGCCCCCGGCAGGGCGGAGGCCTACAGTTGGGCCAAGGCGCCCCGCTACGCGGGCAAGTCGGTGGAGGTCGGGCCCATGGCCCGGATGGTGATAGACGGGGACCCCCTGGCGGCTGACCTGATGGAGACGGTGGGACAGTCGGTGTTCAGCCGCGTGCTGCTGCGGCTGCACGAGGCCGTTCGGCTGTGCAGGGCGGTGGAAGGATGGCTGGGGGAGGTTGACCCCGAGGAGCCTTTCTGCGCCAGGGCCGTGCCGGTTGAGTCTGCGGCCGGCTATGCACTGGGTGAGGCGCCGCGTGGGGTGCTCGGACACTGGGTGCGCATGGAGCAGGGTCACATCAGAAACTACGAGGTGATCACCCCCACAAGCTGGAACCTGTCGCCCCGCGATGCCAGCGGAGCGCCTGGACCGCTGGAAGAAGCCCTGGTGGGAACCCCGGTCCAGGACGCCAGCACCGCGACGAACGTGGCGCTGGTGGTGCGTTCTTACGACCCGTGCCTTTACTGTAGCGTGCACTAGTCGGGCGGCCAGGAAAGAGGGCAGAGACATGGCCGAGGCGTTCGGCACTGAGCAGCTTGAGGCCCAGGAGCGCGTCTGGACGGAGATCATCCGCCGCATGGAGTCGCTCTATGCGCAACTGGCCGACTCGCAGGCGGAGCTGGAGCGCAGCGCCCTGGAGCTCAGGGAGGCAAAGGAGCTGGCGGACAACGTCATCCGCAGCATGAGGGACGCGCTGATCGCCGTTGATTCTGCCGGCAACATCTTCCTGGTCAACGACGCTGCCGAGCGCCTGTTCGGCTTTGCGAAGCGCGAACTGATAGGCCAGCCGCTCGACAGGCTGCTGCCGGGCTCTGGCCATCGGGCGGGGAGCTGGAAGGGCCTGTGCAGCCACACCCGGCGCCACGGGACGGTGCATGAGGTGGAGGCCCGGTGGAGGGATAGGGGCGGCACCCCCGTGCCCGTCGGGCTGAGCGTCTCTGCGCTTCGCGACCGGCGGGGCGAGTTCATGGGAGCGGTTGTTGTAGTGCATGACCTGAGGGAGACCAAGCGCCGCATCGCCCAGGCGCGCGCGGCGGCATCGGCAGCCCGGGCCAGAGCAAAGGAGCTGCAGGAGGCGAACGCTGCGCTGAAGCGCCTTCAGGCCGAGCTGATCCAGGCCGCCAAGATGAGCTCCCTCGGCCGGCTGGCCGCCGGGGTGGCGCACGAACTGAACAACCCGCTCGGCGGCATCATGCTCTACAGCGACCTGCTCCTTGAGGACATGCCGCCGGACGACCCCAGGCGGGCCAACGTTGACAAGATCGCCCAGCAGAGCGCCCGCTGCCGGCGGATCGTGCACAGCCTGCTGGACTTCGCGCGGCCGGCGGCGTCCGTGCCCCGGCCAACGGACGTGAACTGCGTCCTGCGGGACGCAATGGGCGTCCTACAGGAACAGGAGGCCTTCCACAACGTGCAGGTGCGCTGGGACCTGGCCGAGCGGTTGCCTATCCTCGCCGCCGACGCGGACCAGCTCCGGCAGGCATTTGTCAACGTCATACTGAACGCCGTGGAGGCCATGCAGGGCAAGGGCACCCTGTCGCTTGCAACCTTCAGGGGCCCTGATGAGGAAAGCGCCGTGGTGAGCATCAGCGACACCGGGCCCGGCATCCCCGAGGAGCACAAGGAGCACCTCTTCGAGCCGTTCTTCACCACCAAGGAGGACGGCACGGGGCTGGGGCTGCCCATCACCTACGGCATAGTGACAAGGCACAATGGCGAGATCGAGGTCACCAGTCAGACGGGCAAGGGGGCCACGTTCCGCATCACGCTGCGTTCGATGAAGGGAGCAACTGGTGAGGCCGGACAAGGGCAAGGTGCTGGTGGTTGACGACGAGGCGGTCATGCGCGACGGCTGCCGTCAGGCGCTGGTCCGGGATGGGATGACCGTCCTGGAAGCCAGGACGGGCACGGAGGCGCTCGACGTTATGGCGCGCACGCCCTGCCAGGTCGTGATACTGGACCTCAAGATGCCGGGAATGAGCGGGATGGAGGTGCTCAGGAGGATCATGGAGGAGCACGGGCAGACCACCGTGATCGTGATCACGGGCTACCCGAGCATCGAGGCGGCGGTGGAGGCCATGAAGTGCGGGGCGGCTGATTTCCTGACCAAGCCTTTCAGCGCCGACAGCCTGCGCACGGCCGTGCGGAAGGCCCTCGCGGGGGATGCTCCGCAGAGGATCGGGCCCGGGCGGCCCAGCGGTTCGGGTGACGGACGGGAGCCTCTTCAACTGATCGGACAGACCCCGCAGATCAAGGCCATTCGGGAGCTGATCGAGCGGGTGGGGCGCACTGACAGCACCGTGCTCATCATGGGCGAAAGCGGCACCGGCAAGGAGGTCGTCGCAAGGCTCATGCACGCCAGGAGCAGGCGCGCTCAGAAGCCCTTCGTTGTGGTGGACTGCGCGGCGATGGTGGGCACGCTGATCGAGAACGAGCTGTTTGGGCATGCCAGGGGCTCCTATACCGGGGCAATCACGGCGGCGCATGGACGCTTCGAGGTGGCCGATGGCGGCACGCTGTTCCTCGACGAGGTGAGCTGCCTGGACGTGCGGCTACAGTCCAAGCTGCTGCGCGCCATCGAACAGCGGGAGCTCACGCGCATCGGCAGCAACCAGACGATATCCGTGGACGTGCGGGTGATTGCGGCAACCAATACGGACCTCACGCGCGCCCTCCAGGAAGGCACCATGAGGGAGGACCTTTACTACCGGCTCAGCGTCGTGCCCATCCTGCTGCCGCCCCTGCGGCAGCGCAAGGCGGACATCCCCCTGCTCGCGGAGCATTTCCTGCGCCTGCACTGCGAACGGCGCCAGAAGCAGGTGGCGCGCATCACGCCGGAGGCGATGGCCGTGCTGGTGGAGCATGATTGGCCGGGCAACGTGCGCGAGCTGTCCAACGCGATCGAGCGCGCGGTGGTGCTTGCGGACGGCGAGGAGATCGTGCCGGAATTGCTCCTGCATTACACCTTCGCCCGCCGCTCGGGCGAAGCCTCCGAGCCCTCCAGGCCCCCGACCCTTGCCGAGGTCGAGCGTGCCTACGTAGAGCATGTCCTGCGCCAGACGGGCAGCAACAGGCGGCTGGCGGCCGAGCTTCTGGGCATCGACCGTAAGACGCTCTGGCGGAAGCTGTGCCGCTACGGTGACGGTGCGCACTGAAGGCGGCGTTTTGCCCCTCCTTCTCAGGCAGGCTCTTTCCAGGTCATCCGCAGGATATTTCCTGGTCATCGCTAGCAGACCTTGCAGGACACGCACGCCCTCGATGCCTCGCTATAACCCTTGCGCGAGTAGCTCAAGACCACACGCAGCACCGGCTATCGCTTGCGCCTGCTGCCCTCCTGCTCCACTGGCGCACGAAGCGCCTGACAGACGACTACCGCATGCCGTATCGCAGGTGCCAGTAGTCAGGCGCGATTAGTATTCGGCTGGAAGAGCCCGAAGTTCTTGGTAGGTGAAGACGGGGCCGTCCTTGCAGACGTACTTGCTGCCGATGTTACACCGGCCGCACTTGCCGATCCCGCACTTCATCCGCATCTCGAGGGACAGGATGATTGCGTCGTCGGCAAAACCGAGGCTGCCGAGCGAGAGAAGGGCGAACCGGATCATGATCGGCGGACCGCAAACGAGCGCAAGGGTGTTCTCCGGGCT
>CAYYNS010000095.1:1366-6873 GCA_964473085.1 uncultured candidatus Brocadiaceae bacterium | reverse complement strand
CAAACTGCGGGCCTCCAGTGCCAGGTTGGATGGACACTCGATATGGTAGCAGCTACGCCCTTCTGCGCAAACTCCCTCGCCTGCGGCCGCCCCTGCGTTACCTAAGCCAGTATGTCCTCGTAGAAGCGCGTCACGGTCCGGGCATGGGCCGCAGCGGAGAACTCGGAGCGGACGCGCTCCAGGGCCTTCGCGCCCATGGCAGCGCCTAGCGAGGGATCGGACAGTATCCGGCCCATCGCCTCGGCAAGCGCGGCCACGCTGCGCTCGGGCACAAGCAGCCCCGTCTCGCCGTCGGCGACCACTTCCCTGAGGCCTCCCGCAGCCATGCCGACTGTCGGCCGGCCGAGCGCCATGGCCTCCAGCGCGACCCGGCCGAAAGGCTCCGCCTCGCTTGGGATCACCACCACGTCGCAGTCGGCGATCAGCGTCGGCATGTCCGTGCGGTAGCCCACCAGTCGCACGCTGTCGGTCAGGCCGAGCTGGCTCACGAGGCGTCGCAGCGAGGCCTCGTAGCCCCCGTGCTCCCCAAAGAGGTCCGCCCCGGCGATCACGGCCACAAGCTCCGGCCACGTGTCCTTGAGGAGCTTGACCGCCCGGATCAGGAGCACGTGGCCTTTCCAGGGAACCATCTGTGCGGCCATCAGGAGCAGGGGCACTTTCGCACCGACGCCAAGCTCGGCGCGGAAAGCTCCGGGCCGCGCGGCGCTGGCAAAACCGTCCGCGTCTATCCCGTTCGGAATCACCCGCGCCATCAGGCCAGGGCGGTCCGTCAAACGGTTCGCCAGCCGCACCACCTGGCTCACGAAGATCACGCCCCGTGTCGGCTGCAACATGAGCGGGCCCAGAAGGGCCGGGGCCCGGAAATCCCTGACGTGCCATACGGCGGGAAGGTGGGCAAGAGCACCCGCCGAAGACCCGACCAGGTGCGCGGCAGTTGTGTTCGAGTGGATCAGGTCCACCCGCCGCCGTCGAGCCTCACGCACCACCGTGCGAACCGAATCGGCCCAGCGGCGGGCCATCGAGGCAAGCTCTCCAAGACGCGTCGTGCGGCGTGGACGCAGGCGAGGCACCGCAGCCACGTCAACGCCCAGCTCTCTCAGCCGTTCGGCCAGCGGCTGGTCGGCCGGCACTGCGGCAAGCGGCTCCACCCGCTGCCTGTCGAGGGCGCGCACGAGCTCCAGCAGGCTGTATTCCGCCCCGCCGAGCATGCCCGTGGCGCTGACGTAGAGGACTCTGATTGACACTGTTGCCCCTGCTGAAGATGGGCTAGCCTGAATTATTCACCGCCGAGGCCGCAGAGACCGGGTCGGGCCATTTTCGATTTTCGATTGCCGATTGAAGATCGGAAATCGCAGATCGAAAGTCCCAAATCATCAGAGTGTTGGTGCAGGTGCTCTTTGGATTTTTGGATATGTTCTTTCCTCTGAGTGCTCCCGCCTTCGCGTGGCCTCCACAGCGCCGCGCTTCGGCGCGCCGGAGGCTGTGTTCTCCGCGGTGAATGTTGGTACCGGCGAACGCCCCTGCCCATTTTAGGCGAACCGCGCCCCCGATCCAAGAATCGCGCCGCCTTCACGTGCACCGCGCCTGCGGTGCAGCTATACTGGTAGTGAAGCGCTCGCCTTTGTATTGTCGCATCCGGTCATTGACGCTACAATGCCCCGCCGCTAGTTCGGGCGCCCCTCGAGCGTCGGACGAGAGTCAGGCTCCATGCTTGTTATCTTCAGCGACGTTCACGCGAACCGCGAGGCGCTGTCGGCGGTGCTGGAGGCAGCGCTTGCCCTGAAGCCCGAAAAGACGATCTGCCTGGGCGACATCGCGGGCTACGGGCCAGACCCCGCCTGGTGCGTGGAGGCGGTCCGAAGCGCCTGCGACGTGGTGCTATGCGGCAACCACGACTATGCCCTGGTCTACGGCTCCAAGGAATTCTCCGCCTCGGCTGAGACGGCCATCCGTTATCACCGGGCGCTCCTGATGCCGCGCATGGGCAGCCCGGAGAGTTATTCCGAGCGCCAGGCGCGTTGGGATTTTCTCAAACACCTCCCGCCGCGTCACGAGGAAGGGGACATGCTTTTCGTGCATGGCTCGCCCCGTAATCCCGTCCAGGAATACCTCCGGGAGAGCGACGTCAGGTATGGGCTGGGCCGCAAGCTCAGCGAGAACTTTGCGCAGGTCAAGTGGATTGTCTTTGTGGGGCACACCCATCGGCCAGGGGTGATCAGCGAGGGGTTGAAGTTCCTGAGCCCTGCTGAACTGCACGAGTTTTACCGGGCAGAGCCGGGCGAGAAGGCAATCATCAACGTCGGGAGCGTGGGACAGCCGCGCGACGGTGACCCGCGCGCGGCGTTCGTGACCGTGGAAGGTCGAGAGGTGCGCTGGCACAGGGTCATCTATGACGTTGAAAAGACAGTCCGGAAGATCGAACGCAGCGGCACGATTGATCTGGACATAGCCGAGCGGCTCCGCTCGGGACTCTGAGACTTGTCGGCCGCCGTTTGGGGGTGCTATAATCCGGCACCTGCCGCCCGATAGGGTCATCTGGAGGGCAACCCTTGTCGCCGATTGAAGCAGAGGACTTCCGGCTGGCGAAACTCTCAGAACTGCGCCGCCTGGGCGTCTATCCCTACGGATGTCGCTTCCCGGATACCCAGCCCATTGGTGAGATAGTGCGGAGCTTCGATCCGCAGCGCCCCAGGACCGTGCGTGCCGCAGGGCGCATCGCCAGCCTGCGCGCGATGGGCCGCGCCAGCTTCGCCGACATCAAAGACCGCACGGGAAAGGTGCAGGTCTTCTTTCAGCACAAGCGCCTGGGCGACGAGAAGTTCCGCATCCACAAGCTTCTGGAGCCGGGGGACATCGTCGGCGTGGAAGGCGAGCTGACCAGCACCCGCACGGGCGAGATCACCATATTCGTCGCCGACTTCCGGGTGCTGGCCAAGGCGCTGCTGAGCCCGCCCGAGAAATGGCACGGGCTGCGCGACCCCGAGCTGCGCTACAGGCTGCGCTACGTGGACCTGTTTGCCAATGAGGGGGTGGCCGATCGCTTTGTGAAGCGCTCGCGGATCGTGGATGCTATGCGGGATTTCCTGCGCGAGCGCGGCTTCCTGGAAGTCGAGACGCCCATGATGCAGTCCCTGCCCGGCGGCGCGGCGGCGCGGCCATTCACCACACATCACAACGCCCTTGACATGGACCTCTACCTGCGCGTCGCCCCCGAGCTTTACCTGAAGAGGCTGCTGGTGGGCGGGATGGAAAGGGTCTTCGAGATCAACCGCAACTTCCGTAACGAGGGGATTGACAGACAGCACAACCCCGAGTTCACGACCCTTGAACTCTACCAGGCCTACGCTGACTATGGCGACATGATGGAGCTGGCTGAGGCGCTCATCCGCGCGCTCGCCCTGAAGTTCGGCGAGGCCGGCAGGTTGCCCTTCGGGGACGTCGAGATTGACTATGCCAGCCCTTTCCGCCGGGTGAGCTACCTGGGGGCGTTTGAGGAGGCTAGCGGCTTCCCCGGCCAGGACCTGGGGCGCGTGCGCCAGAGGGCGCGCGAGCTGGGCATTGACGAGGCGGGCCTGGGCGACGAGCTTGTGCTGGACAGGGTCTTCGAGCGCACGGTAGAGGAGCGCACAGTCCAGCCCACATTCATCATAGACTATCCGGCGGCCCTGTGCCCCCTGACGAAGCCGAAGGCGGACGACCCGCGCCTGGCCGAGCGCTGGGACCTCATCATCGGGGGGATGGAGATCGGGGTGGCATACTCGGAGCTCAACGACCCGCAGCTACAGGAACAGAAGTTCCTTGAGCAGCTCAAGGGCCAGGACGAACAGGAGGCGACGCTGCGGACGGTGGACCGGGATTTCCTGCGCGCCCTCGCCTACGGAATGCCCCCCGCCGGAGGAATGGGTCTTGGCGTGGACCGGCTGGTGATGCTCATGACGAACCAGACGGCCATCCGGGAGGTGATACTTTTCCCCCTGTTGCGACCGCTGGAGGGTGAGCGCTCGTAGGTCATGGCTCCTTTTGGAGGCCCTGGGGCAGAGGCTCGTCATGCTGAAAGTGCGCAACCTGTGCAAGGACTACCAGATGGGCCGGCGCACCCTGCGGGTGTTGGACAGCGTCAACCTGTCGGTTGAGCCGGGCGCAATGCTAGCCATCGAGGGCCCAAGCGGCGCCGGCAAGAGCACGCTGCTTCACCTGATGGGCCTTCTGGATACGCCGACGGAGGGGCAGGTCCTCTACGGCTCACGCGATCTGGCCAGCCTCAGCGGGCGCGAGCAGGCCTACTGGCGAAACAGGTTGTTCGGTTTCGTGTTCCAGTTCTACCACCTGCTGCCGGACTTCTCTGCCCTCGAGAACGTTGCACTGCCGGCGCTTGCCGGACTGCGCATGGGCGGCTGGCGGGGCGGGAAAAGGAGGGCCCTAGCGCGGGCACGCGAGCTGCTGGAGATGGTGGGGCTTTCTGGCAGGGCCGACCACAGGCCCGGCCAGCTATCGGGCGGCGAGAGGCAGCGGGTGGCGATCGCCCGGGCACTTACCAACGGCCCGCAGGTGCTGCTGTGCGACGAGCCGACCGGCAACCTCGATTCGCACACGGGCCAGGGCGTGCTGGACCTGCTGTGCAGGCTGCGCCGTGAAATGGGCACAACCCTGGTCATCGTCACCCATGACCCCAACATAGCCGCCCGGGCCGAAAAGATCGTGCACATGGTTGATGGGCGCATAGTGGAGCAGCGCTGAGCAGCGCTTGCACGGCCGCAGGCTTTTGCAGTAACCTACGTTTTCGCGCAAGATTTTGGGCCAAAGGAGCGCACCGTGAGCCTGAAGGTCTACATCAATGGCGAGCTGCGGGACAAGGAGACGGCGACCATCTCCGTCTACGATCACGGCCTGCTGTACGGCGACGGGGTGTTCGAGGGGATTCGTGCCTACAACGGGAAGCTTTTCCGCGTGCGGGAGCACATGGACAGGCTCTTCAATTCGGCGAAGGCCATCGCCCTGCGCGTCCCGATGACCAAGGACCAACTGATCGAGGCCATCTACCGCACGCTGGAGGCCAACGGCCTCAAGAACGCATACGTGAGGCTTGTGGTGACGCGCGGAGTGGGCACGCTGGGCCTGGACCCCAGCAAGTGTCACGACCCCCAGGTGATCATCATCACGGACTTCATATCGCTTTACCCGAAGGAGTTCTACGAGAGGGGGCTGGAGGTGGTGACGGTTCCGACGATGCGCAACCATCACAACGTGCTGAGCCCCAAGATCAAGTCGCTCAACTACCTCAACAACATCCTGGCGAAGATCGAGGCCGGTCAGGCGGGGGTGGTAGAGGCGATCATGTTGAACCACCTCGGTTTCGTCGCCGAGTGCACGGGCGACAACATCTTCATAGTCTCCAGGGGCGAGCTGGCAACGCCGCCTCCGGAAGCAGGCATCCTGGAGGGCATAACGCGGCGGGTCGTCATGGAACTGGCCGGGCGGGCGAAAATCCCGCTCGCCGAGCGCCAACT
>CAYYNS010000095.1:0-1266 GCA_964473085.1 uncultured candidatus Brocadiaceae bacterium | reverse complement strand
AGCAATATCATGTACGAGATCCTCACCAAGGAACTGCTTGCTGCCGACACGTACCGCATCCGCGTTCGCGCCCCCCGCATCGCCCAGAAGCGCAAGGCCGGGCAGTTCGTTGTGATACGGGTCTCGGAGACCGGGGAGCGGATTCCGCTCACGATCGCAGACGCTGACCCACGCGCCCTCTCGATCACGCTGGTGTTCCAGGTTGTGGGCAGAACGACCCGCCAGCTCGCGGCGCTCGGGCCGGGGGATAAGATCCTCGACGTTGTGGGCCCACTCGGCCGCCCCACCGAGCTGCACGTCTGCGCGCACGCAGTCTGCATGGGCGGCGGCCTGGGGATCGCCCTGGTCCATCCCATCGCAAAAGCAACGCGCCCGCTTTGCGGCCGGCTGACCGGCATCATCAGCGCACGCAGCGCCAGCCTGCTGATCATGGCCGAAGAGCTCCGCCAGCTCTGCGACGAGCTCCAGATAGCCACGGACGACGGCTCGCTCGGCCACCACGGATTCCCGACCGCCCTGCTGGAGGGCATGCTGAAGGAGGGACAGCGCCCGGACGCCGTCTACGTCGTCGGCCCCGTCCCCATGATGGCCGCCGTTGCAGAGGTGACGCGGCCGTTCGGCGTGAAAACGATCGCGAGCCTCAACCCCATCATGCTCGACGGCACGGGGATGTGCGGCGGCTGCCGGGTGAGCGTAGGCGGGGTGACCAGGTTCGCGTGCGTGGACGGGCCGGAGTTCGATGCCCACCAGGTTGACTTCCGCGAGCTTGCAGCGCGGCTCAAGCAATACGAGCGCGAGACCCGCGCGCGGAAGCTTCCCCGCTACGAGCCCGCCCGCAGATGCGAGGAGCGCCACACCGACCTGCGCGAGGCGATCCTTGAGGCCGAGCGGCTGGCTGCGCACAAGAGCAAGATTCCCCGCCAGCAGATGCCCGAGCAGGAGCCGCAGGAGCGCATCAGGAACTTCCAGGAAGTCCCCCACGGCCTCAGCCCGGCCCAGGCCATCCTGGAGGCCAGGCGGTGTCTACAGTGCAAGAAGCCCAAGTGCGTCGAAGGCTGCCCCGTCGGCGTCAAGATACCCGCATTCATCGCGCTGGTGGCCGAGGGCAAATTCGCAGAGGCCTGTCAGAAGATCAAGGAAGACAACACCCTGCCGGCCGTCTGCGGGCGCGTCTGTCCACAGGAGGACCAGTGCGAGGTTCTCTGTGTGCTTGCCCGTAAAGGCGACCCCGTCGCCATCGGCAACCTGGAGCGATTCGCAGCCGAC
>CAYYNS010000094.1:0-6900 GCA_964473085.1 uncultured candidatus Brocadiaceae bacterium | reverse complement strand
ACGGCAAGCTCCAGGCAGACCACTTCCCAGTCCTGCCAGCCCCGGTGCAGGAACGGCCGCGGGCGGCTGCTTTGGAAGATGAGCTCCTTGGCGGGGGCCTTGAAGACCGGGTCTTTGAGCTCGCGCATGTGCTTGCGCCAGCCGTCCATCTGGTTGCCCTCGCACTTATAGGCGTTCACCCAGACCGGCTGCTGCTTGACCACGATGTAGTGGAGCGGCCCGAAGCCGACCTTGGTCCGGTAGTCCACCAGGGCACCTGCGCCGCGGCGGTCAATCTCAACGTCACCGGTGATCTTGAACAGCGCGCCCAGGTGCATGAAGTCGGTCACCTGGAGGTAGGCCCCGATGCAAGGTGGCAGGAAGCCGACGACGCGAGTCTGCCCCTTGCTTTGCACGACCGCCGGGACCACGCCGACCCCCACGATGATGCAGTCCATGGCGTCATCGCGCAGGTTCTTGAGGTATCCGCAGCCGGAAGAGGCGACTACGACCAGGCCGATCAGAGTCACCGCGAACAGTTGGCGCAGCAAGTGCCGTCGCATAGCCATTTCTCTCCTCCTTTATTGTGAGGGCAACCTTCCGGCTGCTTCCCAGCCCGCGCTCCGCTGCGCGACCCTGCACAGCGATATTATTGTAGGGTGGGGCGGCTTCAAGTCAAGCCGATACCTGTGTAGCAGGGATCAGGGTCATGCTATCTCGCCGCGCTGCCATGCGCGGAGCACCTCGCCGGCGACGAAGAACGAGCCGGACACACAGGCGATGTCGTCGGGGCCTGCCCGGCGCAGGCACGCCCGCGCGGCCTCAGCGGCGTCCGGTACCGCCTCCACGAGCGCCGCTCCCGCCTGCCGGGCCGCCTGTGCGAGTTCAGCCGGATCGGCAGCGCGGTGGGATGCGGCGCGGGTAATAACGAGGTCTGCGCAGCGCGGCGCCAGCAGCCCCAGCATGTCACGCCAGTTCTTGTCGGCAGAACAGCCGAAGGCTGCGTGGAGCGTCCGGCCGGGCAGGTGCGTCCAAAGCGCCTCCAGGAGTGCCCGCACGGACTCCACCGTGTGTGCCACGTCGAGGACGAAGGCAGGGCGGCGGCGCAGCAGCTCCACACGCGCAGGCCAGCGGCACACGGCAATGCCCTCGCGCACCGCCTCCGGGCTTATCTTGAGCGAGCCGCGGGCGCTCAGCATGTCGAGCGTGCCGATCGCAGCGGCGCAGTTCTCTACCTGGTGCGCGCCGAGAAGCGGAGTGAAAAGGTTCTCGTAACTGCGCAAGGGTGTGCAGAGGCTGAAGCGCCAGCCAAGCGGGGCGTCCGGCTCGCCGGGCGGGGCTGTCAGCGGGGCGGAATGCGTGATCACAATTTCACGGTCGACCTCCCAGCGCGGGCAGCCGGTGAGTTCGGCGCGTTCCCTGAGCACGCGCAGGGCCTCGCCGTAGGCCTGCCGCGCCAGCACTACGGGCACGCCGGGCTTGAAGATGCCCGCCTTCTCGCCCGCGATCTTGTCCACCGTGTCCCCGAGCTTGTCCATGTGGTCCAGGCCGATGGGCGTGATGACGCAGCAGGCGGGAAGCACAACGTTGGTGGAATCGAGCCGTCCGCCCAGCCCGACCTCAACGATGCCCCAGTCGGCCGCACGCTCCCGGAAGTGCTTGAAGGCCAGGGCGGTGGTGGTCTCGAAGTAGGTGGGGGCGTCGTCGCGGACCTGGCGGCGCTTTCGCTCAATGTAGTCGCGCACGGTGCCCAGCAGACGGCAGAACTCCTCCTCGCTGATCGGCTGGCCGTCCACGCACATGCGCTCGCAGACGCTCACCAGGTGCGGCGAGGTGTGAATCCCCGTGCGGTAGCCCTGCTTTTGGAGGCAGCGGGCGATGAGCGCTGCTGTGGTGCCCTTGCCCTTCGTGCCGCCGATGTGAACGACTGCGTAAGCGCGGTGCGGGTCGCCCAGCTCCGCCAGAAGCGCGTTCATCCGGCTGAGGTTGAAGTTTTTGTCGGTGTACTTGACGGCGGTGCGTTTCTCGTAGTCAATCGCCTTCTCCAGGAAGTCCAGGGCTTCCTGGAAGGTAGCAAAGGGGTGCCCGGGTGCGGTCATGGCTGGATAAGGCCCTTTCACCTTCGACAGGCATGGCCCGCGCCGCAACAACACTGGGCGCGCTCGGCCGGGGCCTGGCAGGGAGTAAGAATCTTGCACATTTGGGCAGGGAAGTCAACTGGGCGCGCAGGAGAAATGCGCCGGGGGAGCCCGAGCGCAACGGCTCAGGCGGCTTGTCTCTGCTTCTTCTTGCCCTTGGCGGCGGCCTCGGCGGCGGCAGGCTCAGCCTTCTTCTTTGCGGTTGCCTCGCCGAACATCTGGAACACCCGTGCCGTGAGGCCAACCGCTACCGCTGCGAACATGCCGCAGAGCATCATGATGAGGCCCATGCCGGCTGTGCTCATGAGGAAGGCCCGCGCGGAACGCATCCAGAGCATGGCCGGGCCGGGCGAGGCGACCAGTTCGGCGGGGTTCATGCCGGGGCGCAGCCCGAACAGGGCGCAGATCACTGCCACCCCGAGCACCAGGATCAGCACGCCGAGGAACGCCTCCCGGAACTTCTCGAACGGCACCCCCGCCCCGAGGGAGAAGCTGAACACGAAGATCAGCAGCACGTAGATCCGCCCGCTCCTCCAGTCCGCCTCGACGGCGCGCTGGGCGATCTGCGTCACGAGCGCGAACAGCCCCTTCATGAATCCCACTACGCCCCCCGCATCCAGTGACGGAATCGTCGGCGGCGAGAAGCTCAGGCCTATCGGGCTGCCGAGCGCCTCATTGACGGCCTGAAGCACCAGGGCACAGGCGAACAGCGGCGCAAGCGGCACCAACAGCTTGGACACGCCGGCCAGCCCCCCGCCCTCAAACCCGATCTCGCGGTCGCCGATCTTGTAGACGTTCACGTCGGTGACCGTTGCGCCCGTGGCGAGGGCGACGGTGGTCATGGCGAGCTTGCGCACGGTCGTGCCGGGCGCCGCCAGGAGCTTGACCCAGCCGTGCTTGAACGCGCTGTGCAGGGCCGCATGCATCAGGCCACCCAGGATCAGGCACAGCAACAGCCACACGAACATCGCGACGTATTCCATCGTCTCCCCCTGCGCTTGCGACAGGAGCACAGAAACAGGCGGCAGCCTTCGTGACTCATTATCGGTCTTCGCCCTGGCCGAAATCAATACTTCCGGCCCTTTGGCCTGCGTCCAGGGCTTGCGGGGGGGCTTTTCAAGGCGCACATGCGCGGGCGAAAGCAGGGCCAAAAATGACATGCCCCCCTGTGCGCCCCGTGGCACGCTCAGTGCCGGGCCGACTGGACCTTTCGCAGCAGCGTCCGCGCCTCCTCCTCTGAGCTGCAACCCGTGCGGATGCACAGGCCCCCGTGCGGTAGCTGAGACAGGAGCAGCTCCACCTCTGCGGGCGCGCAGGTGATGTGCAGGCACTTGCCTGCCTCCAGCACACGCCGGCACACCTTCACCCACTCCGACATCGGCTTGGCCCCTGCGCCCGGCACCCACTGGATGCCGTCGAGCGCCTCGATCGAGAGCAGGTCGTCGAGGTTTCCCAGCGCGATCGGGCCATCCAGATGATAGATGGAGTTGTCGAGGTATTCGGCAAGCCGCACGATGTCCTCAAGGAAAAACTCGCGGAACATGGCAGGCGAAGAAAGGCCTGAAAAATCGTTCTGCAGCGCATTGTACCTGCCGCGCGAGTAAACCGGCAGCCAGGTCGTCGACCCTTTCTGCACGCGGGAGGTCCTTGCGAGGTAAGCGTCGTAGACCTCGATGTAGATCTGCGTCATGCGGCGCATCAGGCGCTTGACTTCGCCGGGCTTGTCGTAGAGGTCCAGGGCGAGCCTGTCCGGGTGGCGCGCTGCGGCGAGCGCGTCGCCGCCGCCGTGCAGGTCAGGGATGCCCACCAGGTAGCGGCCCCGTCCAGCCTGGCAGGTGGCGTCCATCATCTCAAGCATCAGGCGCCACCAGCGGTTCCGAGGGTCGAGCGACGGCTCCCACTCGCTGAGGTCGTCCACGAATGGGACCACCCACGAGGTGAGGTCGTCCACAAACCTCAGCTCCGCTCCCAGGAACGCCGTAAAGGAGTCAGGGCCGAGGTTCGGATAGTACGACGGGAACGCATCGCCAAGGTAAAGCGTGTTCTCAACGGCCAGCTCGTGGGCTTTGACCTGGTATTCGATGTCGAGCCAGCGCCCCAGCGTCGTGTCGGGGACGGCGAAGTCGGGTTGCTTCTGTTCCTTGCGCGGCGCCGCGATCTGGACGACGGGTCTGTCCAGCACCTCACGCCGCCAGAAGGCGTCGAAGCGCTTCTGGATCATGGGGAAGTCTATCTCATCGAGGCAGGATCGCATGCCGTGTGCTCCTTTCGGAGACAGGATGTGGTGCTGCCGGCCCGGCCGCCCGGGCCTCCCGATCACGCTGACGTCGGCCCGCTCACCTGCGGCTGCGACGCCTCCCTGAGCGCTGCCGCCACGGACGGGTGGAGCATGAAGACCAGGAGGACCACTGGGTACAGAAGTCCCACGCACATGCGGGCCAGGCCCGCCGCCGCTGCCCACACGACGTGCCCACGCGCCGCCAGCAGCAGGGCGTTTACGACGGCTGTCGCCAGCACAAAGGCGATTGCAAAGATCGCGTAGCCGATCGAGAGCGGCCGGCCCCACGGCCTGAGCGTCAGCAGCCCCACCCCCGCCAGCACGAGCACGCCGCTCACCAGCAATCGCACACAACTTGAGGCCACCCACCAAAGGGGGTACATCGGCTCCCTCTCCCACTCCACCGTGATGCCGCGCACTAGCAGCGGGCCGACCCGTGCCAGAGCCCACAGCATGCCCAGCACGGCCAGGCCGCCGAAGACGATGTTGAGCACCCCGAACACCGTCGCCACGACCGGTCTGTTGCGAGCCATCGTCTAACCCTCCCGCGAATCCGCGCCTGCCGCACGCGTGCCAACCCGGAGGGCCAGGACCGCCCCTCCAGAGGCCGCCAACAGCGCCAGAATGAAGACCAGCGGAGCCTGCCCGAGCGCCGCCACGCGCACCGTGCCCGCGACGATCACGTGCGAAACGGTCAGCCCAAAGACGGCCAGCGTGATCCAGACCGACAGCTCCTCGCGCGCCCCGCCTCGGTGGCAAAAGACCGTCCCTGCCTGCCAGCCTAGAAACGCGGCAAGAAGGCACGCGATGAAAAGGAGCGACGCGAGCCTCGGCCCCCCGCCCAGGGGGGCGAGCGCACCGGCGGCGACGAACAGGCCCGCGATCAGCCCCAGTCCCGCCTGCGCACCGATGCGCTGCGGCGCGGGCAGGAACAGGCGGCTCTGCACATCCCGTGCGCCGATCACGCCCGCATGCAGCCCCAGCAACCGCCCCACGTAGCGCGCGAGCGCGGGGGGCCGCGCCGTCAAGCCGGACAACGCGTTGAGCCGCCGGGCGGGCGACGGGCGGCCAGTCCAGAGCTCGCAGAGCCACCCTGCCGCCCCGCCCCTCCAGAGGTTCTTCGAAAAATAGAAGACGACCTGGCCGACGTGGGCGGGGCGCGGCCCCTGCGCTTCGTCGGTTCCGGCGCCTCTCTGGCGGACGATCTCTACATCAGCTTGTCGCAGCATGGGCCAGTGCTCGCGCGCCGTCGCCACCGCCTGTCGCGCCAGGAGCGTCTGGACTGGTTCCGCGTCCCCCACCACGGCGGCTGCGAACTTGTCCACCGCATAGTCGCTGTAGCGCCTGACGCTGCGGCCCAGCAGGCTGAACAGGACGAAGGCCGCCACGGCCGCCCCACACCAGAACCACAGCGTGCAGAGCCACCACAGGACGGCTGCCAGCACCGCCAGGGCGACGAAGGCGCCGAGATGCCCGACCAGGCGCCTTTTCAGGTCTCGTGCCCCCGCCGCCCATCGAAGAGGGGCGTCCACAGGCTTGAGCACGCACAGGATCAGCCGCAGCGGCGCATCCAGCAAGCTCAGGAGGGTCGAGCAGCCGTAGTAGAAGCGGCCCGTCTCCTGCGCTAGCATGGCCGCCGTTTCCTTGTTCGTCGCGTCGAGCCTGTAGAGCACGCCGTGCGGGGCGGCGACCACCCACTTGCGCACGAGGCCGAAGCTTCGGCACCAGACCTGCCGCCCTGGCACGATGTAGAGCGCCGGCTCGGGCACCTGGAGGCCCGCGGCAAGCATCTGAAGCAGGCTCGCGATCCTCGACTTCGCCCTGTCCTTCTCGTCCGGCTGGACGCGCTCCCCGATGGGGCGCAAGATGAAGAGCGTATGGGCGAGGTATGCCACCGCCACGACTGCGGCGAACGTCCATGCGACGCCCGGATGCAGGACCGCCCGCAGCGTGTGAAACAGGACCAAGGCCGCCAGCGCCATGCCCAGCAGCGATACGCAGGCGACGACCGTGCCGGCCCACACCAAGGGCGAAGCCGGCACCTCTGAGGGCTGCAAGACTCGTCCACCTCTCAGCTCGGCGAGGTCGCGGGCCTGAAGGATCGCGTGTCGCTGGAGCCGCAGCTCGGCGCCCACTGCCGCCACCTGCTCGCCGCACAGCGCGCGCCCCAAGTCCGCCAGCAGTTCGCCGTAGCTCTGATAGCGGTCCTCGGGGTCCTTCGCCATCATCTTCGCTATGACGTCGCACAGGGCCGCCGGCACGTCTGGGACCTCCGAACGCGGAAAGATCACCGGCTCCTTTACGTGCTTGTTGACGACCTCGTAGATGCTGTGGGCGTCGAAGGGCGGCTTGCCGAACACCATGTGGAACAGCGTGCCCCCCAACGAGTAGATGTCCGAGCGAAAGTCCACGCTGCGCGGGTCCCGCGCCTGCTCTGGGCTTATGTAATATGGGGTTCCAAGGATGCTTTCCGCCGCAGTCTGCGAGGCGGCGCTGTCCATCATG
>CAYYNS010000093.1:0-6927 GCA_964473085.1 uncultured candidatus Brocadiaceae bacterium | reverse complement strand
TGGACTATGGCGGCAGGCTCCTGTTCTGTTACGTTTGTGAGACTGCTTCTACGGACGGCAGCCTGGAGTACCTGCAGGAATGCGCGCGCCAGGATAGCCGGATCGTCTTGATCGAGAAGCTCACGGCGCCGGCCGGGCGGGGGGCGACGATCCAGTACGGGCTTGACCACGCGCCCCCCTGCGAGGTTGTGGGTTTTCTGGACGCCGACCACGTCATCGTGCAGGATAGTCTGGATCAACTGGCAGGGCTCTTTGGATCGGAGGGTGGCCCGGAAGCAGTCCAGGGCATCTGCCTGACGGCACAGCAGCGCCCCAACTGGCTCGCCCGGTTGTTGACGGTCGAGCGTCAGTGGCTGGAGCGCGTGGAGCTTCAGGCTGCCTGTCGCCTGGGGGGCTTTTGCAACATCGGCGGTGGGCAGGGCTTCCTGCGGCGCAGCATCTTCACTAACCCCGGGCTGCGCATTGACGAGGCGATGATCCTGGACGACACCGACCTGTCGTGCCGCCTGGCCCTGAAGGACCATAGGGTGGTTTTCGACACGCGCGTATCCACCTATTCCCGCGTGCCGGAGACCCTGGCGGAGTTCCTCGACCAGCGCTACCGGTGGGCCAGTGGATACTTGCAGCTATTGACCAAGCACCTGGCCTCGCCGTTGCGGCGCGCCCCAATCAGGCCGATGCTTCGGGCCGATCTGCTGAGGTTCGTGCTGACGCCCCTGGGGATGACCGGCCTGTACTTCGGGTTCCCGGCAGCCCTGGCGGCCTTTGCCAGCGGACGGAGCGCTCCTGCCTGGCAGGTGGCCACGTGTCTGCTGTGGCCATTCCTTCTGGGACCGGGCCCATACGTTGCTGGCGTGCGGACCCGGTGGCGTGACGTCCCGCTTACCCTCTTGGGGATTCCCGCCCTGATCTACATCTATTGCTCGTTCGGTGGGGCGGGCGTGGTTGACCAATTCATCCTGCACAGGCCGGCCCGGTATGCGAAGACCGCTAAGCCCGGACCTCCGGCGCGTTGAGCTCCCGCGCTGCCTGCGTGCCCCAGCGTCTGCTACAGGGGGGCCTCCGCGCCGACGGGGGACTTGACGATAGCAGGCACGGTCTTCCAGCCCAGCGACTTGCAGGCGGCCAGGCGCAGGTGGCCCGCTATGACGTTGAACTGGCCGTCCTGACGCCGCTCCACTACGATCGGCTGGAGCAGCCCCAACTCCGCTATCTTCCCGGCCAGCTCCTTGACCTGGGCCGCGTTCTCGGGCTGCGAGGCCACGCCGGTAGGGTCGTGGATCTGGTCCGCCTCGATCTCCGCCTGCATCTGAGCCGGTGAGGGTGGGGCCTCCAGGTGCCGTGCCGCCGCCCTCATGGCTGTGCGTTGCGAGAAGACGTAGGGGATGGCAAAGTCCACATCAGGATGCTTCTGGAACTCGTTGAATATCCGCTCGGTGATCTCGTAGCTGATGCGCGGCCTGTCTGTGGCCGATGTCATGTAGCGCAGGCGCATGTTGACGCCGTACTCATACATCTCGGCACGGATATAGGGCCTGCGGCCCGTCTGCTGAATGATGTCCCCGGTTACCTCGCTGGCGGCCTCGGTGAGTATCTGCTCGGCCTTATCCCAGTTCGAGTTATATGTGATCCGCACCAGGACCTCGTCCAGCACGTAGGCGGCCTCCTGCTGCGGCGTGTAGTTGATCACGACGTTGCCGAACAGCATGGCGTTGGGGATAAGCACATCGCGGCCTGCCCGCTCCTCGCTGGTGACCGTGCCGCCCACCTGGTTGAGCACTGTGTACATCATCCCGATCTGCCTGACGTCGCCTGTCAGCCCCCAGGCAGGCAGCAGCACGCGGTCTCCGATGCGGAAGGGGCGCTTGATGTTCACGAAGGCCCAGGCGGCCAATCCGCTGACCGGCGCCTGGAGCGACCAACCTATGAGCATCCCGGTGAACCCCGCGATGATCCCCCACGAGCCGGCCAACTTGCCGAGAGATTGCAACAGCACGATCCCGATCATCACCACAACGAGCGCGCGCAGGAGGGAGGCCAGCATTTTCACCTCGCTCGGCGCACCCTTGCGCGCACGAATTGCCACTCCGATGATCAGGACTGACAGCTCGTACAGGGCCCCGACGGCGAAAACGACCCCGAGGAAGCTAGCCAGGCTCCGGCCTTCGGAAAGCATGTAGAGATGGGTGCCGCCGGACTCCAGCATGAACATCGAGACGGCTGCCAGTGCGAATGCCACAAACATGGCGAATTTGAATCTGAGCATGAGCTATATCCTTATAACTTGCAGACCGGCTTGCCCTGGAAGTGCCCCTGTCACTTAGGAGGGCCACTCCTAATAGTTTGTACCAAAGAGGGGCACAATTACAAGCGAACGCCGTCGGTCTCTGGCCACAACACACCTGCGCGGGCATGTGAACCGCCGGCCCAGGCCGCTCTATAATGCAAGGCTTTGTAGTGCTGGCCTGCTGCGATGAAGGGATGGACAGATGCCCGGAAGGAATCGGCGGCTGACCGCGCTGGCACCTGCGGTTATGGCCTTGCTGTTGCTGGCGTTGCAGCCCGCCCAGGCGGCCGACGCCAGGGAGCAGGTGCTCAAGGATGACTGGATGGCCCTCTACATCCAGGGCCAGAAGGCCGGCTATGCGCATGCGCAAACGGTGAAAAGGGAGACCGAGACCGGGCCCGTCTACGTGAGCACGATCTACGAGAAGGTGAGCCTGGCCCGGGGCAGCACACAGGTCACGATCGCCGTCACAGACGTGGTCACGGAGGACAAGGCCGGGCGTCTGGTAGCCTTCAGCCACGAGGTTGACCAGGGCCTGGCCAAGATGCTCACGCGCGGGGAGGTGCAGGGCGACAGGATGATCTTGACCACGACCGCCGCCGGCATAACGCAGTCGCAGGCCGCCCAGGCCCCGCGCGGCCTCTGCCCCTGGGCTGTGGAGCGGGTCTCACACGCCAGGGGCTATGCCCCTGGCACGACCTACTCCCTCCCCGTTTTCACGACGCAGGCGCCCACACAGGATGCCGTCCTGACGGTCAGGATCGGGCAGAAGGAGCCTGTGCAGGTCTTTGAGGTGGCCAAATGGCTTTACCCGGCGGAAGGCGAATTGTCCATCCTGCCCGGGATCAAGACGACCGAGTGGTTGGATGATGCTGGGCAGGTATGGCTTGCACGCACGAAGATGGCTCTTTTGGATATCGAGTTGCGCAAGGTGAGCAAGAGCGTGGCCCTCCAGCCGTCGGATCCGGTGGAGGTGATGATGGCGGCTGCCATCCTGCCTGACCGTCCGATCCCTGACCCGCGGAACTGCCGGGCCCTGACGCTGCTGATCTCCTCAGCCGACCCTGTTCGGGCCGGCTTTGAGTTGCCGTCGGATGAGTTCCAGGCTGTCAGGAGGCGCGAGGGCGGTCTGGAGGTGGCCATCCGGCGTGCGGAGGTTGATCCCGGCCGCAGTTGCAAGCTCCCGTATAGGGGCCGGGAATATGCGGACCTGCTCAAGTCCACGCCTTGGTTGGAAGTGGAGGATGCCCAGATCGTCCAGATGAGCAAGGAAGCGGTGGGGGGCGAGACCAATGCGCTCAGGGCTGCACGGCGGATCGAGGCCTATGTGGCCAGGCAGATCGAGCACAAGACGCTGGGGATGGGCTTTGCCACGGCGGCCGAGACGGCACGTCAGAAAGCGGGTGACTGCACCGAGCACGCGGTTCTTGCGGCGGCCCTGTCGCGGGCGGCCGGGATGCCCAGCCGGGTCGTTTGCGGGCTTGCCTACGGCGGCCCAGCATCTGGCGATACGCAGCAAAAGTTCTACTTTCACATGTGGACCGAGGTCTTCGTCGGGGAATGGTTTCCGCTGGATGCCGCCCTGGGTGCACACGATGCGACGCACATTGCGATCGCCCGCAGCGGGCTCGACAACCCGGGCGACCTGGTAGATGTCACTGCGGGCATTTTGCCAATAATCGGCGCTACCAGGATTCAGGTCTTGCGCCTGGGGGGCTGACCGGCCGGGAGTCGCGCGAACCGAGGAGGCTTACATGACCCACTGCGAATTGATGCAGGCAGGGGACATTCAGGTGGTCGTAGGGGATGCTTCCCGCAGCGGCGTGGGAGGCACGCAGTATTGCGGCGTGTGGTCGCTGACCTCCAACCGCCGGGTGTTTAATGCGTTCGGCAACTCGTATGCAGGGCTGATCCCTGGGCTGATCCGGGGCAGGGACCCGAGGCTGGAGGTCCGCGGCAGGACCTCCTGCGCCCTCGTCAGGAAGGCCGACGATGGGTATCCCGTGGACGTGCACGCGACTTATGGGGTGGCTGCTCCCTGCTACATTGACCACACGCTCAGGTTCACGGACTGGCGCGACATGAGGGGGGAGGACTGCGAGTTCCGCGAGGCGTCCTGGTGCTGCTACATGAACTGCCCGCAGGACCCGCGCATCCACTTCTTGTCGGGCGGGCAGTGGTTGCGCTACATCTCGCCCCGGCACGGGGTGGGCAGCAACATCGCCCCTGCCTATGTGCCGGAGGCGGAGCTGGAGGTGTGGCCGAAACGGGAAGGTGACCGGCCGTTCCACTGGGACCGCATCGAGCGGCGTTTTGACAGGCCCTTCTACTACGGTCGTCTGGCAGACCACGTGCTGATCCTGATGTTCGACACGCCCCGGTGGCTGCGGTTCTTCTGCTCACCAAGCGGCGGCGGGGAGAGCCTGCGTGCGGGGGAGAGCTGCCCTGCGTGGGATTTCGAGTGGATCATCCCCCGCGCCAGCTACAGGGTGGGGCGCCAGTACGAGCTGCGCGTGCGAATGGCCTACAAACCGTTCGTGTCTGATGAGGACGTGGCAGCCGAATATGAGAAGGCCGTGCGGGAGTTGGGCTTCGAGAAGCCATGATCCTGCCGGCAATTCTGCGGCGGGGTGCCGAGGGGCTGACGGATCCTGATAGAGGCTCAACGGCGCAAAAAACCAGTAGCATTCGGACGGGCCCCGGGATATAATACCGCCCAAATCGCTCAGGAAAGGTTGGAAAAAGAGGGCATGCAGTCAGCGGTCGGAAGACAGATTCCGCTCCTGGCGACCCTGGGTAATGTGGTGGCGGGCAGCCTGGCGCTTGTCCTGGCGCTGGATGACAGGCCAGACCTGGCGGCAATTGCCATTATTGCTGCCGTTCTGCTTGATTCCGTGGACGGCGTTCTGGCGCGGATGTTCAACTCGTGCACGGAGTTCGGCGCGGAGCTGGATAGCCTTGCGGACATGGTTTCCTTCGGCGCGGCACCTGCGTTGCTCGTTGTGTCGCTCCATGGGGCCGAGCCGAATCCCCTGAGCCGGATCGCAGCAGTCTGCTTTGTGCTGGCCGCAGCGTGGCGGCTGGCGCGTTTCAACGTTTATCGGATATTCTCCTCCGGCCACGAGGGCTTCGTCGGACTTCCCAGCACGGGCGCTGGGGCGTGCGTTGCAGCGGTGGTGCTGATGCAGGGGTTCATGGCGGATCACGGCTTTGAGGCGGGGGCAGTCCTGATGCCGTGGCTGCTGCTCGTGCTATCCCTCCTGATGGTGAGCGCCCTGCCATATCCGCACGTGGTGACCCTCATCACGAAATGGCCCGGCGCCTTCGTGCTGGCGGGTCTGTTGACGCTGTGGGTGGCTGCCACTCACGGGGCTTACGAGGTCGTGTTCGGGCTCCTATCGCTCTGCTACGTTGCTTCGGGGCCGGTGGCAGCGCTGGGGGCGAAGGTCAAGGCCCTCAGGGAGGCCCGCTCAAGCTGACCGTATGCGCAGGACCTTGTGCCTGCCCCTTCTCGCAAGCAGTTGCTCGTAGAGCGCCTCGTAGCGGCGCGCCATTTCACGCAGGCTGAACGAGCTGAAGGCGCGCGCCCGCCCCGTAAGCCCCATGTTCGCTGCGCGCTCCGGGTGCTTGAGAATCTCCCTCATGCGCGCTGCCAGCTCATCCTGCCTTGCGCGTCCTACAAGGAAGCCCGTTTCCTCGTGCACGACCAGCTCGTCGCAGCCGGGCGCGTCAGTGCTGATGACCGGCAGCCCGGCTGCCATCGCTTCCAGCACCACCCGCGGCATGCCTTCCACCACGCTTGAGAGCACCAGGCAGTCGGCGGCCGCGTAGAGCGTCCGCGGGTCGTCGAGCCATCCCAGCAGCAGGGCGTTCTCCCGGAGAGGCCCCTGGCGGATGGTTGAGCGGACCAAGGCTGCCAGCGGTCCGTCACCTGCGATGGCGAGCAGCGGCGCCGGGTCAACGCGCACGAGGCCCCAGAACGCGCCGAGAAGGTCGGGCAATGCCTTCGCCTCGCACAGGCGGCCCACAAACGCGAAGACGGGCCGTTCGGGCGGAAGTGCCAGGGCTTGCCGCGCCTGCCGGCGCTGCGCGACGGCCTGCGGCGAGCCGATGCCGAACGGTGCGGCCGGCACCGGGTAGTCGGCCGGCTCCACTCCCTGGGGCACGACAAAAAGCCGCCCGGCCGGCAGGCCGGCCCTGCGCGCCTGAAACCGGCGCACATGCTCGCTGACGCACACTTCCCCGTCCGTGAGCCAGAACGTCAGGCCGTCCACCAGGGTATGCGTGTGGCGGGGCTCCGCCGTACGCACCGCGCCCAGGACGACGCTGGTGCCCGCGAGCCTGCCCGCCAGCCTCCCGACGGCGTTTGCGTGGAACAGGAAGCTCTGCAAGACCTGGATGTGTTCGGTGCGCAGCAGCCGTCCCAGGCGTAGCGCCGCATGCACTACCGCGATCGGGAAGGCGGCCGCCCCGGCGCCCTGAGGCACTTTTAGCCCCAGGTGGTGTGTCGCAATGCCGATCTCACGGTACTTTTCCGTGTAGTAGCCGGGCCCACCGAGGCAGGCCACTTGAGGCGCAAATCGCCCGGTGTCGAGTTGCCGCACCAGGTCGTAGAGGGCCTTCTCGGCCCCACCGCGGTC
>CAYYNS010000092.1:3369-6932 GCA_964473085.1 uncultured candidatus Brocadiaceae bacterium | reverse complement strand
GCAGGCTGCCGGTGAGCCCCCACAAAAGGCTTCGCACGACCCGGCCGCCGTCCAGCGGAAATGCCGGCATGCTATTGAATACGGCCAGCAGCAGGTTGATCGTCCCCAGGTAGCGGAACACCACGCCAACCGTCGCGGGCCACGACAGGAAGGACTCGCCCATGGCCCACAGCACAAGGCAGGCCACCCCGATCACGACGCTCGACAGCGGACCGATCACCGCCATGAAGAACTCGGCTCCAGCCGTTGGAGGCTCGTCACCCATCTCGCTTACGCCGCCGAAGACAAACAGCGTGATGCCCTTGACGGGCATGCCCGTGTAGCGGGCCACCACCGAGTGAGCAAGCTCGTGAACGATGAGCGAGCCGAACAGCCCCAGTGCACCGATCATGCCGAGCGCCCAGTAGGTCGTCTCGCTTACCCCTTCACCCGCCAGCCACTGGTGCAGAAGTCCGTTTCGGCTCGAAAGGGAGAACACGATCAGTACGAACAGAAACACCCAACTGGGGTTCACCTTGATCGGGAAGCCGAAGATCCTGAACAGCATTCTGGTTTGCCCCAATGCGGCCATCGGCGACCTTGGTGTTCTGTCAAGTGCTTGTTCGCGGCAGCGCAAAGAACTGCCTGGTCCTGGCCATCATCTGTCGGCGCGTCATCTTCTTGTCGGCGTTCAGCACGCCTTTTAGGCGGCCTCGCAGCCCTTTGTCCCTTTCGATGAGCGCCGCCAGTTCCTTTTTGGCCTGCCCCGGCCCGAACAGGTATATCTCCTGCGCGGAACGCAGGATCTGATCGAGTTTCTTATAGTAGTGCTTGAGCTGCTCCCTTCGCCGCGCAGACAGATTAGCGTGCGCGACGGCTCCCCCGAAGGTCGTGGCTCCGGCAGCACCCTTGCTGTCGCTCGGTTCACCCTCTTCCTGGTAGCCTGACTCGAGCTCCTGCACATCCATGTTTGCCTGTTCGTCGGCCCAGAACAGCATAGCCTGGCGATGATCCAGCCATACTCCAACCAGCGGCCTGCCTTCCATGGCGCCTCCTCCCAGAGCTGCAAGAAGACTCTCATCACCCGGAGCCCACTGACTTCATACTACGTAGGCTGCCGGGGAGAGTCAAGACTTCGGCGTCTGGCTGTGTGGGACACCTGGGCTGAGACTCTGCGGGGCCAGATGGCAGGCGGCGGTGGGGGAACATAGAATGGTCACATTCTGGGACGGCCGACGCCTCCTGGACCGGCTGGCAGCGTTAGGCCAGCCCGCTTTATCCAGTGGCGCGCCGCGTTCAGCGTTGGCTATCCGGCGAGAACCCCTCAGAAGAGCAGGCGCGCAAGCCGGTCGCGGTACTCATCGGCCAGCGCGCTGCGCCGGCCGATGATGGCGAAGATCCTCAGCATGGTCTTGCGGGCGAGCTCGTCCTGGAAGTGCTTGTCAGCCGCCACGATCCCGAGCAGTTCGTCCATCGCCTCGCGGTAACTGCCCTCAGAGGCGAAGCAGCAGGCCAGTTCATAGCGCGCGGGCAGATCGTGGGGGCTTTCCTGCACTCGCCTGCGACATGCCTCCAGGCCGCCTGCCGCCTGACAACGCCCTGCGAAGTCCAGGCGCGCCAGCAGCCCGCTGGCCTCCTCGTATTGCGGAGCGTCTTCCTCGATGAGCGAGGCCAGGCGGCGGGCTTCCTCCGCATTTCCTTCCTCCAGTGCGAGCCTTGCCAGGCGCACGGCGGCCCCGCCATGACGGGGCTCTCCCGCAATGGCCTTCTGCCAGCACTGTCGGGCGCCATGCCGGTTGCCAGCCTCCATCAGGGCGTCGCCCTTCTCCACAAGCTCCTCGGCGGCCGACGGGACAGCCTGCTCCAGGATGCGGCGGACATCGGTTTCCGGCAGGGCGCCGACGAACTCGGCGACCACCTCGCCCTTCCTGAAGACCTTTACAGCGGGGATGCCTCGCAGGCCGAAGCGTTCGGCAACCTCTGGATCCTCGTCTACGTTGACCCGTGCAAGGCGCGCCCTGCCGCCCATGGACTCGACGACGCGCTCGAGGACGGGTCCCAGGATTCTGCATGGCCCGCACCACGGCGCCCAGAAGTCCACCACGATCACCGCCTCAGACGAGGCGGCGACGACCTTCTGCTCGAACTCGCCGCGCTGCACATCGAAGACACTGTCCGTTGCCGCCATTGTTCTCCTAGGTCCCCTTGGACGGACACGCCGTCTGGTCCTCCTGCTTACTGTATTGTTGCACGACGGCCGCGGGCGGGCATCCAGGCGCAGGCTCCAGCGTCTCCAGTTTCAGGCGAAGGATCGAGGTCTCCTCGCCGGTGAGCTTGAACGGGTCGGCAATCTCGTAGCCGACCACCCAAACGATGCGGCCCGCTGCGTCCACAACCAACGGGGTGCGGTCCCGCTCGTGGCGGGGGACCTTTCGGGCGATAAGGAAGTCCTTGAGCTTGCGCTCGCCCGGTGCACCGAGGGGATGGAGCCGGTCGCCAGGCCGCCGCGAGCGGACTGTCAAGGGAAGCTGGAGCGCGTCGAACGAAACGGCCGCTTCACGATCCCCTCGCCGACGCGCAACGTTCAAGGGCGCCTCCGGCACCGCAGTGACCGCTTCCGCAGCGATCCTCAGTCCGACGCTGTCCAGACGCGCCTCGCCGGGCACGGGCAGTGGCGTGTCGGGGATGCGCGCGGCGGGCGAGCGGCGGCTTATATAGATGCAGCCGTGCTCGCGCCGCGCGGTGAATCCGCCCGCCAGGCAGGCCGCGACGCCGACGGGGGAGTTGCCGAGATCGCAGGCGGAGTCGTACCGCTTGCGCGTCAGTCCAGGGGCAGGATCCGGCTGGCGCATCAGAAGTCGCAGCGCCCGCCGTACAGCCAGCTTGCGCAGGGGCACGGGAAGGAGCCGGAAGTGGTCCAGATTCAGACACGCACCGTTCCGGTCCAGTTGCCGGCACAGTTCTGGCCAGTGCCTGTCCAGCGTCGCGCTCAGCAGCGCGTTCAGGTCCAGCGCGAGCATGTTGAGCGCGCCCAGAGTGGTCGGCGAGAAGGCGGGGCAGAGCTCCTGAAGGGCCGGCAGCAACTCATGCCGTACCCGGTTGCGCAAGGGCCCTCGCCCCAGGTTCGAACTGTCCTGACGGAATCCCTGCCCGTGCTGCGACAGGAACTCCAGCAGCTTTGCCCGGCTCGTCTCCAGAAGCGGGCGGACGAGCCGTGCGCCGGCAGCCGCCCCCGCGGCAGGCCGCACGGGAGCGATTGCCCCCAGCCCCCACAGGCCGCATCCCCGCAGCAGCCTCATCACAACGGTCTCGGCCACGTCGTCCGCGTGGTGTCCCACTGCGAGTGTCCTCACGCCCGCGCTGCGGGCGACTTCGCTGAGGAACCCGTAGCGCAGTCGCCGCGCGGACTGCTCCAGAGACTCGCCTCGCCTCACCTGTTCCTTCACCTTGATCCGGCCGACAGTCAGCTCCAGCCCCTGCTCGGAGGCGAAGCGGCGGCAGAACTGCTCATCGGCGTCCGCTTCCGCGCCCCTCAGGCAGTGGTTGAGGTGGGCCAGGCGAACGCGCAGGGGCAGCGCCCCGCA
>CAYYNS010000092.1:0-3269 GCA_964473085.1 uncultured candidatus Brocadiaceae bacterium | reverse complement strand
CCCACGCACGCTCAGCCAGTCTGCTCGATGCGGTGCTCACCAGGCGTTGACGTATCGGACTGCTCTGCCGTGCCCGCCCCCGACTTGACCTTGGACGGCTCAGCGGCAGGCGCCGATTCCTTCGCGCGTTCCACCTTCTTGCGGATGTCAATGCCGAACGGGAGCAAGATCTGCTGGAGCTCCTCCTGGTCAACGACCTCCTTTTGCATGAGGCTGGCGGCGATGGCCTGGAGGGCTTCCCTGTGCTGCGCGATGAGCTGCGAGGCGCGCTGGTGCGCCTGCCAGACAAGCTCCCTGACAGCGTTGTCAATCTCGCGGTTTGTCTGTTCGCTCCAGGGTTTTTCGGCGAAGGGTTCCGGGACGAACTCCCTTGGCCTTGGGAATGAGAGCGGCCCCAGGGCCTCGCTCATGCCGAAGTCCAGCACCATGCGGCGGGCCAATTCGGTTGCCTTCGCCAGGTCGTTTTGCGCGCCCGTGGATATCTCGCCGAGCGCCGCCTCCTCCGCCGACCTGCCTGCCAGGAGGACGGCGAGCCTGTCCGTCAGCTCCCTCTTGCGCAGCACGTAGCGGTCCTCCTGGGGCATCTGCATTGTGTAGCCCAGCCCCGCGATGCCGCGGGCGATCATGCTGATCTTGCGCACGGGGTCGGCCCCTGGCACCAGACAGGCTACCAGAGCATGTCCCGCCTCGTGGTAGGCGACGATCCTTTTCTCCTCGGCGTTCATCACGTGGCTGCGCCTCTCCAGGCCGGCCACGACGCGCTCTATTGAGTCCTCGAACTCGACGGTCTCGACGACCGTCTTGTTTCGGCGGGCGGCCAGCAGCGCCGCCTCGTTGGCGAGGTTGGCAAGGTCGGCTCCCACGAACCCCGGGGTCATGGCGGCGATCTTGCGCAGGTCTATGTCCGGCGCCAGCGTTACGCTGCGGGTGTGCAGGCGCAGGATCTTCTCCCGCCCCTCCAGGTCCGGGCGGGGCACCACGATCTGGCGGTCGAACCGCCCGGCCCGCAGCAGCGCCGGGTCGAGCATCTCCGGCCGGTTGGTCGCTCCCAGGATGATGATGCCCTTGGTGGGCTCGAAGCCGTCCATCTGCACCAGGAGGGCGTTGAGGGTCTGCTCGCGCTCCTCGTGGCCGCCCACCAGCCCCACGCCGCGCACCTTGCCCAGGGCGTCCAGCTCGTCAATGAAGATGATGCAGGGCGCGTGGCGGCCAGCCTGCTGGAACAGGTCCCGCACGCGCGCAGCGCCCACACCCACAAACATCTCGACGAAGTCCGAGCCGCTGAGGCTGAAGAAGGGCACGCTCGCCTCGCCCGCCAGGGCGCGTGCCAGCAGCGTCTTTCCCGTGCCCGGCTCCCCCACCAGGAGCACGCCCTTCGGGATCTTGCCGCCCAGCCGGGTGAACTTCTTCGGGTTGCGCAAAAACTCCACCACCTCCTGCAACTCCCCCTTGCATTCGTCAATGCCAGCCACGTCCTCGAACGCGACGTCCACCTCCTTTTGCATGAAGAGCCGCGCGCGGGACTGGGCAAAATCCATCACCTTGCCCGCAGGGTTCATCCGCGAGAACAGAACTCTCCATAGCACAAGGATGACGGCGATCGGCAAAACCCATGGCAGCAGCAGGACTAGCAGGCTCTGGTTCTCAATGCGGTACTGCGGCTTGGGGTCGGCCTGGTCCAGGAGCTTGTAGATCTCATCGTCATCCTGGGACCAGGAGGTGGAGAACTTCACCGGTTCACCCCCGGGCTTGGTGGCGCGGCGCTCGCCGCCTGCGGTGACGAACACGATCGGCTCGCCGTTGGGGTCGCTCGTGCGCAGCTCGCCCTCGATCTTGTCCGGCTTCAACACGCAGCTTCGCAGCGCCCCCTGCTTGATGAGGGCCCTGAGCTGGCCGTATCCGATCTTGACGCGCTCTGCGCGCCCGACAGCCCACCAGATGGCCACAAGCAGCAGGAAGGCAAGCAAGATGTACCAGACCGGCATCTGCCTTCCCGCCCCGCCCCTGTCTGGATAGCCTCCAGGCCCAGGGCCTCGCTGGGAACCCACAACCCGCCGACGGTGGTGGGGCCCTGAGGATGACATGCCGCGCATCTCCTATCAGGGACGATCAGCCGGGCACAACGGCTTGCCTCAAATGACCTCGAACCCGCCTTTACATCCACAACTTGACCTTATTATATCGTGAAGCGGGCCCGGAACCAATTAGTGGGAAGCTCCTGGGAGGCTGGCGGGAATGCACAGGCTAACCCTCAATTCCCAGCTTTTTGCAATGGGGCTTCGCCCGTGGCCCGGCCGGCGGTCCGGGAAAGCGGACCAACTCCCCCGGCGGGGGCAGCAGGACGCACCGATAACCTCGAAAAGGCGCTCCAGACAGGCTTAAGCGGCCTTTTCTGGCCGCAGGGCGCACTGCTGCCTTGAGGGAGCGCGCATAGTAGCGGTTTTTCCCCCTTTTCCTCTTGACAGACCTGGGGCGCCCGTATATATAGAAGACAGTCGAAGAGGTGATTGTGCTGAAGAGGCATTGACCAGTGAAAGGAGGTGGGGTGCTGATGAAGAAGGCATTCACTCTGATTGAGCTGTTGGTGGTTATCGCGGTCATCGCAATTCTGGCTGCTATGCTCATGCCTGCCCTCCAGAGGGCCCGCGCGGAGGCCCGCAGTGCACACTGCAAGGCCAACGAGCATGACCTGGGGCTGGGTTATACGCTGTACCGCAACGACAATGACCAGAGGTGGCCGGTTCTGGCCATGGTCCCGGGCACGGACCCTGGCCTCAACGCCTATGAGGTGAGCTGCGCGAACCTGGCCGACCTGTATCCCACGTACGTAGAGTCCGAGAGGGCCTTCAACTGCCCGAGCGGACAGATGCCTGATGCGACGGAGGTGGATGGTGTTATCGTCAACACCGACTATATCCAGGACGACATCATCATAGGCGGCGGAACGGTAGTGGTTGGCGGGCCAGGCGTCCCACTGCGGGCGATCCTGGGCGATCTCAATGACGACGATCAAGCGCAAGACTATGAGGCCGCCGAGATGAACCATCCGACAGGTTCGAACATCCTGTTCGCCGACACGAGCGTGCGGTGGGTCAAGATGACGGATGCCTACGAGCATCCGAACCCGTATTTCCCGGTGGAGGACGAGGACGTCTACTACTACACCCCGCCCGTAGACACACCTGAGCCCTGGGGCAGACCGTATGACGCCAGTCTGAACGAGCTTGCTCCGCCTCGCTGAGTAAGGCAGGCGACTATTGGACGTGATG
>CAYYNS010000091.1:0-7012 GCA_964473085.1 uncultured candidatus Brocadiaceae bacterium | reverse complement strand
GCCGTAGGCACGAGGACCGGTTCGGGAATACCCTCACTACCCGCGTCCTGCGGCGAAACTCGCCAGCGGGCGAGATCTCCTCCGAAAACCCTTGCTTGCCGGGCGCCTCCCATAGTGCAAGAGGGCGGGGGTGACGACAGTGTAGGAGGAGGCCAGGGGCGACTCCGACCGTACACCACGCTCAAGTATCGAACACAACCTACGGGCTGCCAGTCCAGATCGTCGTGTCCTCCGTGGCCTTGATCCAGGAGCCGCGGCCGTCCGTACATTCAGTCGGTACGGAGTACCCGCCCGGATTATCGTACGGCCAGACGGCCTGGCAGGGTGAGAGTGGAGCGCTGGACGCAGACGCGGTCGCTGCGAAGCTCAACGGCCGCCCGCGCTGCCCCTGTTCGCGCAGCTCCGTCGTTACACGCTCGCGGTCTTGAGCGCTGCGGAGACGGCGGTGGACCCGGCGGGCATCCTCTACACCGACACCCCGCCGGGGGCGAGACCGAGGACATCGAGCCTCTCGACAGCATTCACCTTGAGCGCGGGATGCTGATGACGATGCCGGGCGGGTGGAAATGGGCTAGGTGCAGGCTTAGCAGCCTTCGACGACTTACGCGGAGTTCAAAAAGGAGATCCTGAACGAGATCGCCCGGTGCCTTAACATGCCCTACAACGTCGCCACCGGCAACTCCTCGTGCTACAACTACGCATCGGGGCGGCTCGATCACCAGACCCGCTTCAAGAGCATCCGCGTTGACCAGGCATTCCGTACGTCGCATTTGTAGACTCGCCAACAGCCATACCCGACTATGAACCCACGACCTTGAGGGTCTCGAAGGCAGGGAAACGCGGCAGAGGAGGCTACGTCGCCATCGGCCCAGGCTCTGGCGGCCAGAGCGCTGGACCACAGGACGTCACGGCCTCCACCTGGTGCCCCGCCGGCTGGGACACCCAGGTCGTCGAGGAGCAGTCCGCCGACGCGGAGACCCTCCACTGCCTGGAGACTATCGGCTACTTCGCCTTCACCGGCACGCCCGAGGGCGAGCCGCCGTTCGTGGCGGGCATGCAGACCTGCCTGGGCACCGACACGGCCACGCTGCGCTGCGACCGCCTTGCCGAGACCTTCCAGATGGAGCACGGCACGGCGAGCATTGACCACAGGTGGCAGACCATCAGTCTAGTCAATACCTACGAGCATCCTCTAGTCCTTGCCGGCCCCGCTACTTACTACGGCCTAGATCCTGGCATTGTGCGCGTGCGGAATGTGACCTCTAATTCTTTCGAGATCCGCTTCCAGGAGTGGAACTACCTGGACGACTACCACATCCAGGAGGGCGTGCACTACCTGGTGGTCGAGCGCGGCGCCTGGCAGATTGACGCCGGCACGCTCCTTGTGGCGGACTCATTCGGCACCAGTAACACTAACATCAGCTCGCCCACTGTGGTCCCCTTCCCGCTCGACTTCACCTCCGCCCCCGTCGTCGTTGCGACGCAGCAGACGGCGAAGGGCGGCGAAGCGGTCACGGAGCGCATCAGCAACGTCCAGGCGGCCCGGTTCTCCATCGCGCTCCAGGAAGAGGAGGCGGGCGGCGCGCACGTCGGCGAGATGGTCGGCTACGTGGCCATCGGCCCCGGCACCGGCGGCATAGCGGCCGGCCCTGTGGACATCACCGCCAGCACAGGCGCGCCGAGCGGCTGGCAAATCCTGGTGGTCGAGGAGAAGTCGAAGGACTCCGAGACCTCACACTGCTGGGAGAAGGTGGGCTACTTCGCCCTGACGGGCACGCCGCCCGAGCTGCCGCCGATGGTGGCGAGCATGCAGACCTGCTACGGCACTGACACCGCATCGCTGCGGTGCCGCCCCGTCGTCACGCGCGTGCCGCGTCTGGGGCGGCTGCTCGCATCAGGCATCCAGAGGCTCGCCTCCCTGGCCGAGCGCGGTGACGGCGCATGTCGGCTTGCCATACTGGCCCAGGATGCCTCCGGGGAAGACATTGACGGCGTGGCCATCACCGTGAGCGCTGGGGGGCGCACGTGGGTGGAGACCTGCCCGGCGGTGCTGACCTGCGCGTCGGGGGAGACAGCCACGCTGACCGCGCCCGACAGCGTCCTTTGCGGCGGCAAGGTCCTGAGCTTCTCCCACTGGGTCCTGTGCGGGAGCCCTCAGCCCCAGGCCGGGACCACGGTCGAATTGCAGGCCTCCGGCCATCTCCAAGCCTGCGCCGTCTACCTGGCGCCGTGAGTCGAGCAGGCGGCACCCGGGCTTGAAGGCCGGGCAGCGCCATCCGGAAAAATGCGTGACACGGGTCTGTCCTCAGTGGTACACTGGGGGATGAAAGCGGCCTGCCGGTCGGCCAAACAGTCCCTGGCAGGCCGTCTGGCGGCGTGGGACGGACTAATCCTTACGAAGTCGTCCAAACGATGCGGAGAGGAGCAACAGACAGGCCATAAGGGGGCTCATTCTGTGTCTCCCTGTCTTGGGGCAAACGGGGGTGAGAGCGAGATGGAGCCCGGGCCGAACAGCAGCAACGTTGGGATCGTGAGATCCGTTTCGAGGTGCGCCGCGGGGGTGGTGTTTGCGGTGGGCCTTGCCGTGCTCGGGGGCTGGTTGTTCGACGTTCAAGCGCTCAAGAGCGTTCACCCATCCCTGGTCACGATGAAGGCCAACACGGCGACGTGCTTCGTTCTGATCGGGGTTTCGCTCTGGCTTTTGGTGGCTGAGCCCATCGGCCCGGCGAGACGGCGCCTCGGGCAGGCGTGCGCCTTCACGGTAGGCGCAGTGGGCCTCTTGACGCTCGTGGAATACCTGTCGGGCTGGAATCTGGGCATAGACCAGCTTCTGTTCCGCGAGGGCCCGCAGGCAGTGGCGACCTCCCACCCTGGCAGGATGGCTCCGAACACGGCGCTGTGCTTCCTTTGTATCGGCGGGGTCCTGCTGCTGCGCCAGGGGCGGGCGGGAGCCCGTTTCTGGCTTTCCGAGGCCCTGGTTCACCTGGCCGGGCTCGTCGGCCTGGTGGGCCTCTTGGGCTACATCTACGGGGTGAGCGAGTTCACGGGGCTGGCCGCCTCCACCAAGATGGCGGTCCACACCGCGGTGGCCTTCCTGGTGGCCTACGCCGGGCTGGTGGCCGCCCGGCCGGAGCGCGGGCTGGCCGCCATGCTGGCCTGGGACTGTCCAGGCGGGATGCTCCTGCGGCGGCTCCTGCCCACAGTCATAGTCCTGACAATCCTGATCGGCTGGCTGCGGGTGGCGAGCGAGCGTCAGGGGCTCACGGTCTTCGGAACGGCGCTGCGCGTCACGGTTGACATCGTCATTCTTGGCGCGGCCCTGATCGTTGCCGCCAGGATGCTGCACAGGTTGGACACGGGGCGCAAGCGGGCCGAGCAAGAGCTCCAGCGACTGAACACCCGGCTGGAACAGCGCACTGTGGAGCTGGAGAGCGTGAACGCGGAACTGGAGGCGTTCGCCTACTCGGTCTCGCACGACCTGCGCGCGCCCCTGCGGGCCATGGACGGCTTCAGCCAGGCGGTCCTGGAAGACTACGGGGACAAGCTCGATGCGCAAGGACAGCACTTCCTCACCCGTGTGCGGGAGGGGGCGCGGCGCATGGGGGAACTCATTGACGGCCTGCTGAGGCTATCGCGGGTGACGCGAAAGGAGATGAGCGGCGAGCGCGTTGACCTCAGTGAGATGGCAAAACAGGTCGCTCTGGAGCTGCGCACCAGTCAGCCGGGGCGCCAGGCTGAGGTCCGCATCCAGGACGGGCTGGTCGTCAGGGGTGACCCCACCCTTCTGCGTGCGGCCCTGGAGAACCTGCTCGGCAACGCGTGGAAGTTCACCGGCAAGAAGCCCTCTGCGCGGGTCGAGTTTGGCTCTGTCAAACAGGGTTCAGAGCCAGTCTACTTCGTGCGCGACAACGGGGCAGGGTTCGAGACGGCCTACGCCGACAAGATATTCGTTCCGTTTCAGCGGCTTCATCCGGCCACGGAGTTCCCCGGCAGCGGCATCGGCCTCGCCACTGTGCAGCGCATCATCCACCGCCATGGCGGCCGCATCTGGGCGCAGGGCGCCCCGGGCGAGGGAGCAACCTTCTACTTCACGCTCAAGGCATGAAAGGAGCCCTGAGGATGGCAAACAAGGTCATCCTGCTTGTGGAGGATAATCCCGACGACATCGCCCTGACCCTCAGGGCGCTGAAGAACTTCGGCGTCGCCAACGAGATCGTCGTGGTCAACGACGGCGCCGAGGCCATCGCCCGCCTTCTGAGCGAGGGGCAAGGCGCGCCCCTTGCGCCCACCGTGATCCTGCTTGACCTGAAGCTCCCGAAGGTCAGCGGCCTGGAGGTGCTCAAGAGGCTGCGCGCCGACGAGCGGACAAAGCTTCTCCCCATCGTCGTCCTCACCTCATCCGACGAGGAGAAGGACCTCATCCAGAGCTACAAGCTCGGGGCCAACAGCTACGTGCGCAAGCCGGTGGACTTCTCGCAGTTCGCCGAGGCTGTCAGGCAGCTCGGTCTATACTGGCTTGTGTTGAACGAGCCTCCACCAACTCACAGGAGGCCCTGAGATGCCCGAAAACCTGCGCGTGCTCATCGTTGACGATTCGGAGGACGACGCCCGGTTGCTCCTGAGGGAACTGCGGCGCGGGGGATACGAGCCGATGTCCAAGCGCGTTGACACCCGCGAAGCCATGGCCGCGGCGCTGGAGGCGCAGGGCTGGGACGTCGTCATTGCCGACTACGTCATGCCGGGCTTCGGCGGGCAAGCCGCCTTGAAACTTTACCAGGACAAAGGGCTCGATTTCCCCTTCATTGTGGTCTCAGGCAAGGTGGGCGAGGAGACCGCGGTCGAGATGCTCAAGGCGGGCGCGCACGACTACGTGATGAAAGACAACCTCAAAAGGCTCGTCCCCGCAGTAAGGCGAGAGCTCCAGGCGGCCGCCGCACGCAGCGAACGCCGCGCCTCCGAGCAGAAGACGCGCAAGCTATACGCCCTCATCTCCGCAGTCCGTAAGGCCAACCAGCTCCTGC
This sequence comes from uncultured candidatus Brocadiaceae bacterium, assembly GCA_964473085.1. Taxonomy (GTDB): domain Bacteria; phylum Planctomycetota; class Brocadiia; order SM23-32; family SM23-32; genus CAYYNS01. The sequence continues at coordinate 1,991 of CAYYNS010000091.1, read as the reverse complement.
TGAGGGTAAAGAGCAGCTCGGAGCTGTTCCGGCAGATATGCAACGCCTTGATGAGCGTCAGGGACTTCAAGTTCGTCTGGATGGGAGTCCTTGAAGACCAGACCCGCTCCGTCAAGCCCGTCGCCTGGGCGGGAGCCGAACAGGGACTCCTCTCGGCCATCAGGATCAGCGTGGACGACTCCCCGCAAGGACGGGGCCCCACGGGCACGGCCCTGAGGACCCGCACGGTCTTCGTCAGCAACGACGTCGAGTCCCTGGACTGCCCCTCCGGCCACAAGAACGAGCTTCTCAAGCGCGGCTTCCTGTCGGTGGCCGCGGTCCCCATCATCGCCGAGGGAAAGGCTGTCGGAGGCATCCAGGTCTACACCGCACACAAGGGCGCCTTCGGTGACGACGAGGTCCAACTGCTGGAAGAGGTGGCCGGAGACGTTGCAGTCGGCCTGATCACGCTGAAGCTCCAGGAGGAAGTGCACAGCAGGCTGAACGATTTGCAGAAGGTTTTCGGTCAGACCGTCCAGGCCATTTCCACCCTGTGCGAGATGAAGGACCCCTACACGGCAGGCCACGAGCGGCGGGTGGCGCAGTTGAGCTATGCCATCGGCACGCAGATGAAGCTGCCGGCCTCAAAGATCGAGGGGCTCCACGTGGCGGCGCACCTGCACGACGCGGGCAAGGTGGCCGTGCCCACGGAGATACTGAGCAAGCCGGGCAAGCTCAACCAGTACGAGTTCGGCCTCATAAAGGCGCACACGCAGGTGGGCTACGAGGTTCTCAGGACGATCGAGTTCCCCTGGCCCGTCGCCGAGACGGCCCTGCAGCACCACGAGAGGCTCGACGGCAGCGGCTACCCGGCCGGCCTGGTCGGCGACCAGATAATCCTTGAGGCCAGGATAGTGGGGGTCAGCGACGTGGTGGAGGCCATGGCCTCCCACAGGCCCTATCGCCCTGCCGTGGGCGTTGACAAGGCCCTGCTGGAAATCCTCAAGGGCAAAGGCACGCTCTACGACCCGGCCGTTGTGGACGCGTGCGTGACGGCCTTCAGCGAACGCAGGTTCCAGTTCGATTGAGACTGCGCACGGCGCGTGAGGGATGAGGCCGCAGTGTGTCTCTTGATGCGCTCTGAAGTCTCTGTGACCTCTGTGTCTCTGTGGTGAAGAGCCCAGCCGTTCGCCCCCTATGCCTGCCTGCTGCACTCCCTGCGCACCAGGGCGGCGTAGAGGGACTGAAGGCGCGCCGTGACGGCGTTCTGCACGAACCCGCCCTCGCAGCCCAGGATGGCCCTGACCGGGACGATCCCCCTGAGCGAGTTTGTGCAGAACGCGCCGTCCGACGACAGGAGCTTTTCTTCCCCGTACTCTCCCGTCTGGCAGGCTACCCTGTTCTCGGCGCACAGCTCCAGGACGGCCTCGCGCGTGATGCCGGGCAGCAGGCCGCACTGCTCGGCGGGCGTGAAGACGCTTGAGCCCTGCACGAAGAACAGGTTGCTGGTAGCGCATTCGGCGAGGCGCCTGCGTGAGTTCAGGAAGTAGACCTCGTCTGCGCCCCGCCGTCGGCCTTCCGCAAGGGCCAGCAGGTTTGCCTGGTAGCTAAGGGACTTGTGCCGCGCCAAAGGAGAGCGCTCGTTCAGGGCATAAGGCGATCGGGCCAGCACATAGGGTGGCGCGGCCTCCAGGGGCGGCAGGTCCATCGGGCGCGCATCAATGAAGACCGTCGGCTGCTGCGCCGCCAGGTCCGTCAGGTTCCCGGAGTACGGCCCGCGGCTGACCGTGATGCGCAGGTAACCCTCGGTAACCTGGTTCTTCAGCAGCAGCCTCTGGGCAGCCCCCCGGATCTCCCCGCAGTCCGGGCGCCGCCCCCACAGGCACTCGTCGCACGCGCGGCTCAGGCGCTCCAGGTGCCTGTCGAGCCTGAAAGCTACGCCCGACACGACACGCATGGTCTCGAAAAGGCCGTCTCCGTAAAGAAATCCCCGGTCCATCGCCGGTATCTTC
>CAYYNS010000090.1:3411-7016 GCA_964473085.1 uncultured candidatus Brocadiaceae bacterium | reverse complement strand
CGCGAAAAGCGCTGGGAGGCCGGCAATATCCATTACCTCACCGTGATAAAGGACGACAGCCGCTACCGACTGTGGTATGTCAGTTTTGCGGACAGGGAGGATCCGTGGGTGAAGGCAGGGAACATTCCGGGCAAGTATCCTGCGTTGTGGTGCTACGCAGAGAGCGCGGACGGTTTTCACTGGGACCGGCCCGACCTCGGGCTCTATGAGTACGACGGCTCCGGGGACAACAATATCCTGTTTGCCAGCGGGGAGGTTGGGCCATACGGCTACATGCACGTGATGCGCGACCCGGTGGGCAGCGATCAGGAGCGCTACAAGGCCATAGGCATCGCCACGGCCTTTCAAATTGACGGCAGGCCCGCGACCCAGCAGGAAGCGATGGACTTGCTGTTCAAGCTCCAGGCCGCGGGGGACGGCGGGCAGGTCGGGGAGCGTCTGACAAGGGAGAGCGTGATCAAGGCAGGCGTGTCGCCGGACGGGCTTCACTGGAGGCATCTTGAGGAGCCGCTCATCAGGCCAGGCTTACCTCTGGACACTCAGAACATCCTCGCCTATGACCCGGATCTCAGGAAGTATGTGGTATACGTGCGGAGCCAGCGCGCCCGACGCCGCGCAGTGTCGCGCTGTGAGGCCACCGAGTTTCACGGCGAGTGGACCCACCCCCAGACGGTGCTCAGCATCGAACCGGATGATCCCCCTGACTGCGACATCTATGCCCCATGCTACTGTCGTCACCCGCACGGGCCCCACCTCATGTTCTACAGCCTGTATCACCGCGCCAGCGACCTGATTGACGTGTGCCTGGCGATCAGCCACGACGGCGTTACCTGGTGCCGGCCCGAACGCAAGCCCGTCATTCCCCTGAGGGGACGTTACGGTACCCTCTACCCAGCACCGGAGCTGGTGCCTCTCGCCGAGGATCGGTGGGGGCTGCTAACCCTGGCCTGTCCGCACCCCCACAACCGCAACTCTGCGGAGCCCAGCGAGTATTTCTGGGCGATGTGGAAACGCGATCGGCTGGTGGCCCTGAAGGCGGGAGACTACGCCGAATTTGCCCTGACGGAACAGGACTGCGCAGGCGGGCAGCTCTCGCTCAATGTCAAAACCCACCAGCCCGGCGGCTTTGTGAAAGTAGAGATCGTTGACGGGGGGCTACCGAACCGCGCCGGTGCAGCACTGCCATCGGGTTTGCCCGGATACACCTTCGAGGAGTGCGACCCGGTATCAGGCGACCAACTGGATGCTGTGGTGGGTTGGAGGGGCCGGACGGATTTGTCGCCTCTGCGGGGCAAAAAGATCCACCTGCGGCTTCGGATGGCACGGGCCGAGCTGTTCGCCATCACCATGTGAGCAGTGGCCTCCGCGGGCAGCACGTTCCCGCTGACGCACGTCGCGCCCTGGACGATGGTGATGGGGCTGATCACGAGGAAACGCAAGGTCAACTTCAGGAGCCTGAGACAGGCCGCCTCAAGAAGGCTGCGAGCTTCGGCAGGATCGAAACGCTGGGACAGACTGTACCGAGTAGACCTTCTGGCCCCCTCCATATCGTGCAAGGAGCTGATTCGGCCCCCTAGGGTTGGTCTTCGCTGCTCCCAGGGGGTGTTCTCTCTCGTCCAGTCTCCGACAAGCGGGCAACGCGAACGGCTCTGTGCCAATGCTGTTGACCGTGCTCCGGCTCCTCGCTACGCTGTCCGCCATCGCATTGTCGCTCCGCGTCTACCGAGAGGAAACACGCGATGCTGGATCGCTTGCCGCAGCCAAATGACTGTCTCATCGCCGTTCATCTCTGGGACTGGCCGGTCTCCACAGCCGTCGCCAGTCAGGAGGAGCTCCTCCACCGCTTCGTCGCGGAACGCATGTGCAACGCCCTGTGCATCTGGCCGGACCACCAACCCGCACGCTTCGAGCTGCCCGTCGAGTGGATTGAGAAGTACGATCTGCCAGTCATCATCTACTTTTTCACCGAGGACGTGTACAACTGGATGCAATCGCACGGCTGGTCGGGCGGGCGGCAGGATCAGCTTGAGGCCTATGTAGAGCATTGGGTCGAAGCGATCGTAAGTCTGTCGCGGCGCCGGCCGGGCAAGGTCTGGTGGTCAATGGGGCACGAGCATTTCGACGAGTTCCCGCCTCGGTGCGCAAGTCAGCCGGAGAAGGGCATCCTCGCCGGCAAGCGGTTCGCCTCTAAGCGCGAAGCCTACGAGTTCTACCGCGAATGGGTAATGACAGACCTGCACAAGCTGCACTGGTCAAGCGGTCACATCCGCCAGGCTCAGTGGAGCCGGGTTTACAAGTATGGCGTTGACAAGGACATTCCACCTGAGAAATACGCCCTAGGGCACGACATCGGCGTCCCGTCGACGATTCCCTATCTTGACCGGCGTGGGACCGATCCGAACGAGCTGTTCTTCGGAGCAGGCGGCGTAGCGGCCGCTTCCGCCGCGTACCTGTTCAGCCTCGGGCCGCGGTTCAAGTTCTTCTGGTGGGAATGCAGCTATTACGGCACGGGGCTTCAGCCAGGGATTGCGATGGTGCGCGGCGCCGCCAAGCAGTACGGGCGAAAATGGCTAATGGATCACTCGCCGTATTCCTCGCGCGGCGTCATAACGTTCAGCGGCCCGTTCGCCCGCGGCCTGGAGAAGCTGAGCATCCCAGGGGCCAAGAAAGTGAAAGCCGCGGATGGCACCGAGCAGTTCCAGTGGCGCATCGGGTTCCCACAGTTCGACGAGGACGGCAACCGGCTGAACGGGCTATCGGTGGACATGATTCGGCGGGATTGGCTGTGGAGCTATATGAGCGGCGCCGACGCCATTTTCCAGGAAGCGGCCGCCGCCACGCATTTCATCAAGGTCGGCAGCGGCCCGGATGCTGAACTGCGGCTCACCCCTTATGGTCTGGCCGCCAAGCAGCTCTATGCTTTTGCCTCCGAACGCTGCCCCGACCGTGGCAAGACGGTCGTGCCTGTGGCGCTCCTGATGGATTTCTACCACGGGCTCGATCCGGGCCGGCGTCCCTCCTGCATGATCTGGCGCGAGCACGGCGAGGTGACGTGGGACACTATCCCCTTTACCGACGGGGACCGCATGGCGAATCTGTTTTTCGACGCCGCCTTCCCCGACCAAGGCAGCTTTCCCGACAAGCCGACTCCGTGGCGAACGCTGGAGCAGTACGGCCATCTGCTCCGTGCCGGGCTGGACGAGCGGCCGTTCGAGCGCCGCACCGTCGTCGCCAGCACCTGGGGCGACATTTTCGATGTCGTCCTTGACAATGCGGACCCCGCTCTGCTCGATGCATATCAGGCGGTCATTGTGCTCGGTGACATCACGCTGAGCGAGCACTGGCTTTCCAACCTCGAAAGATACGCCCGCTCAGGCGGCAAGCTGCTGCTGAATGCTGCGCATATCCCTACGGCGCTCTGGCCGAACTGGCTCGGTTGCTTTCCAACTGGCGTTCAGCGAAGCTCCTCGCACTTCTGCTGGGCCGAAGAACCACCACAGCGCGATTGCCCGTTCACGCTCGTGGAGATCAAGCCCTATACCGCCGCTGTGCCGAGCGGTTCGCCGCTTGTTCTGACGAATCGCATTGGCAACGGCGAGGTCTGG
>CAYYNS010000090.1:0-3311 GCA_964473085.1 uncultured candidatus Brocadiaceae bacterium | reverse complement strand
GCCGAGCGGTTCGCCGCTTGTTCTGACGAATCGCATTGGCAACGGCGAGGTCTGGCTTACAACGGCTCCGTACCTCATCGCTCAGGGCGAACTGCTTGCGCTTGGCCGCAAGCTTTTCGAAGAATTCCTGCGACCCTTCGATCCTGTTCGGATCGATGGTCGGCCCCTGGCGCACATCGTCAACCGGCGCTTCAACGGCGACCTTCTGATCACGCTCGGCAACCAATCAGCCGATCAATGGATCGGGAGCATTTTCGTCCCGCACGCCGCGGCGTGTGAGGGAAGAGCGCGCGATCTATGGAACGATCGGGACGTCATTCAATACGCCGAGGGCAGTTACCTGGTTCTGTCTCTTGTGCTGCCGCCTTGGGGACTGACGGTTATTGAGATCAAGAGGAGCTGAAGGGGCGCGATTGGTTGTTTCCATCGTGTGGCACGCCCTATGGGAATGGGAGGTAGTCGGTGTCGGACGGGGCGGGGCCGCGAAGCGCGCGCAGTCGGAGCCATTCCCAGCGGCGCCATGTCCGGACTGCGCGGAGCCGGCGGACACCGGGCGGCAGCGGCTGCGGCAGAGGCGGGCGCGCCCCCGGTTCTCCCCGGTGAAGCTGCCGGCCGCTCACCTGCTCACGCCAGCGGATCCCCTCCTCCTCCACTTGCCGGTACCGACCGGGAGCCGCGGGGCCGTGCTCCGTCTCGGTCATGATCTCCACGAAGAGCTGCGCCGCGTCCTCGCCACCCACCAGCGGGGCCAGGCGCTTTGAGGCGAACTGGCGCAACGAATCCTGCGGATGATACGTGAAGTGGGCGAATGCCTCGTAGTTCAGCTCGCACGGCACGCAGCGGTCGGATGTTTCAGCGATCAGGACGAGGCCCTCGAGCCCGGCCTCCGCGCCCTTCAAGCAGGCCTCCTTGATCGAGGCTATCTCAACGCCGTAGCGGGTGTGGCAGCCGTTGCGGCTCCACCAATAGCTGCCCTGATGCAGCAGGCCCATGTTGCGGGCGGCGGGCGCCCGCAACCCTCGCGGCCACTGCTCGCCCTCGTAGAAGGCCTTACTGTTGCCATCGTCCAGCCAGCATGCCAGCGGCACCTGCGGGTCGTGCAGCATCTCGGTGATCGTCCACAGGCAGACTGCCTGGCTGGGAAGATGAGAAATGAAGTCGGGCTGCGCCCCGCGCACGCGCACCGGCGGCTCCGGCGCCGGCTTCATCTTCAGGTCCAGGTTGAAGCCGGTAAAGACGGCGTACAGAAACAGGCCGTCCGGCTGTTCTGCCAGGAGGCGATCCAGGCACGGCCCGTAACTTACTCGCAACTCCTTGAGATAGTCGGCATCAACGCCGGCCATCTGTGAGCGCTGCTCCCGGCAGCGCGGACACTGGCAGGCGCTGTAGTCGCTGAACTCCATCTCGGCGCCCCCGAGCTCGAACGTGGAAATGAGCCAGCCCGTGGCCGCTCGTCGCCACTGCGTGGCGGCGGGATGACTCTGGCACAGGCGGCCGAGCGGTTTGCCGTCGTATCCGACTGCCGCCTGGTCGGGGTGTGCCGCCAGGTAATGCTGCTCGTTGAAGGGATGGGCTCCTTGGTAGTAGACCCCATTGTAACCGCCCGAACAGAAGCAGGGCATCACCCGGACCAAACGTGAGCGACTGTATCCCACGAGTTCTTGAGCGGCAGCCACCCCGCCATGGTCGTCCCTCAGGAACCCCGCAATAATGATCCCGTTCGCCCGCGCCTGCGGCGCATAGTTGATCTGCCGGCGGTAGTCCACGACGAATGCTTCGGAAGGCTTGCAGTAGTCGTTGTTACAGCCCCAGTCTATCTGGCCGGGACTATCCGCCCAGGCTGCACTATGGTCCCAGGACCAGAACAGGCGCTGAGAAAAGGCCGGGCGCTCGACCGACCGTCCGCCTTGGTAAAGCGCTCCGTCCCGCGTCAATTCAAGACGTTTCACCACGTCCCAGGCGCCTGCCACCAGACCAAACGGGTTGCCGCCGATGACCGCCAGGCACCTTGGGCGGCCTGTGTCCGAGGCTTCGATCGCGTAGGCGTCAGCGCCGAGTCCTTCATGTCGCGCAATGCCGAACTGGCCACACATAGCGGCGGTCTGAGGATGCGCGGCGAGCGCCAGCAGGATGCAATCGCTGCTCTGCAGCTCCAGGGAGCGCTCCACGGCCGGTAGCCAGAGGAAACGATCCGTCTCGCTGCCGAACGTCTCACAGAAGCTGTCCTGAATCACGGCGGCAAGCGACTGTTCCGCCAGAACCGTTATTCGCCCGTCCGCCGCGCCGCTGAGTTCCATCATCGGGTCAGCCCTTTCTTGTGCCAGGGTATTGTTTCGCGTATATTGTTCGCGAAGTCTGCCCTGCTGGCAAGGCATCAGCGCATGCCATCCTGGAGCCATCAGGGCATGTTCGTCGCGTTCAACCAGTGGGTGCTGCAGCCGATCCTGGAATTGGCCGCCTTCACGCTCAAGGAGCAGCCTTGTTCCCTGGACGTGAGGCACTGATTTAGAGGAGTGGGTCCTATGAAGCGCGTACTCTTCCAGATGTGGGACAAAAGTACCCAGGTGCCATTTTTGGCCCAAATGTCAGATGGGAGTTTGATCGGGACATTCTCCACCGTCCGTTGGGGCCGCATAGAAGACGGCAGGTTCGTAGAAACCACGGCCTGGAACACCAAACAGCTCGAGGAGTTCTTCTGTCGGAGCACGGACGGCGGGCACACCTGGAGCCTCCCGGAGCCTTTCCCGTACCCTTGCCGGCCGTGGCATCCCCTAGGTGGCGATGAGTACCTGGGTGCGATCGGCGTTCTATCTGATCCGGACAAGCACCGCCTCCAGGACGGCACCGCATCGAAGTCGGTCCTTTGCCTGGTGCGCGGCAGGCTCAAGGGTTCACGTATGGAGTGGGACCCACCGGCGCCCATCGCACCCATTGGCGATGCGCCGCTCAACCAGGGTCGCCTCACGCGCTTGCTAGATGGAACCCTGCTGGCCTACTACGGCGTCATCCCACCGCGGGTCGGGCGGCCTTACCTGGCTGTGCGCCGCTCTGAGGACAACGGTCATAGCTGGGGCGACGAGATTGTCGTTGATCCACCGGAATGTGGCGCTCCCGGCATGCACAAGTCGTACCTGGTGATCGTCACCGTCGGCGACGGCACTGTTTCTGCCTTTTGGACTGAGGCCAGGCCGCAGCCGTTCTTGAGAAAAAGTGAAGACGGCGGCAGGACCTGGTCCGAGCGGCGTCCTATCAATCCGTTCCGCAGCCCCAAGACCGGCCGCCCCTACTCATACTCCAAGCTCCAGGGCGCT
>CAYYNS010000089.1:0-7017 GCA_964473085.1 uncultured candidatus Brocadiaceae bacterium | reverse complement strand
GCGGCGCGCATCAAGCAGACGCTTGCCCAGGCGGAGTCGCTCGGCATCAACACGGTCATCGGGCGGGGCGATCACCACATCATCCGCGTGCTGATGGAGTACTGGGACGAGGGCGGGCGCATCCAATGGGTGGCGCAGACCTGCCCGGAACTCGGCCCGCCGGAGAACACGATAGATAAGGCGATCGCCTGCGGGGCGCGGGCGGTCTACATCCACGGGGGCTACATGGACTATCTGCTGGCGCAGGGCCGCATCGGGGAGGCGCCTGCGCTCATCGAGCGCATCCACACGGCTGGCGTGCCTGCGGGCATCGCCGGGCACAATCCGGAGGTCTTCCGCTGGGCGGAGCGCGTCGGGCCTGGCGTGGATTTCTACACGTGCTCCTATTACAACATGGGCCACCGCGACAAGCAGGCCGAGCACGTCTCGGGGCGGGTGGAGTGGTTCCTGGAGGAGGACCGCAGGATCATGACGGAGCTTATCCGGACGCTATCGCGGCCGGCCATTCATTACAAGGTGCTCGCCGCGGGACGGAACGATCCGGCGGACGCGTTCGCTACAGTCGCGCGCAGCCTGCGGGAAGGGGACGCGGTCTGCGTCGGCGTCTACACGGAGCACAGGCCGCAGATGCTTGCTGAGGACGTGCGGTTTTTTGAGGCAAGCCTGGGGCGCACGGGGGGCTCCTAGCGCGGATGCGACCTGGAGATCGTCGTGAAGGACGTGCACACAGTGGCGGACCAGCCGCGGCGGCTCGGCCGGTGGGTCGAGCTTGCCCGCCAGGTCTGCCAGGAGGAATGGAGATGACTGGCGCGAACGCCCCCGAGCATCCGGCGCAGTGGCTTGCCGACAGCCCCTTCAACCTGCTGGTGGACTACTGCACGGAGGTGCCGTTCCGCCCCTACGGTTCCGGCGCCACCCGCGACAGCGTGCTGGCCGTGCTCAATGAGCTCAAGCCCGGCTACCTGGTGATCTACGCGAAGGGCCACAGCGGCTACACGACGTTTCCCAGCGCGCTTCGGACCGAGCACCCGATGCTGGCAAGGGACATGCCGGCGTTTTTCCGGGAGGTCACGCGCCAGACGGGCACGCGGCTACTGCTCCACTACAGCGGGCTGGTGGACGGCCTGGCGGGCAGTCGGCATCCCGAATGGAGGATGCGTGACAGGGCGGGCAATGCGCAGCAGCTCCTGCGCGAGTTCGAGGGGCTGTTTGCCGCCCACCCGATCTGCCCCCAGAGCGCATACTTCGACCAGTGGGTCTCGGTCCACCTCAGGGAGATGATAGAGCGCTACGACCCGGACGGCATCTGGGTGGACGGTGACTGGCCTGGCCCCTGCTACTGCCAGAGGTGCCGGGGCCGGCTGCGGGAGGAGACTGGTTACAGCGGGCCGCTGCCCGGCCTTGAGGTGACGACGCCTGAGGGGCTTGCCTGGGCGAGGACCTGGGGGCGGATCACGCACGAGTGGCGAGTTCGGTTCCGCGCCCTGGTCAAGGCGCTAAGACCCGCCTGCCTCTACAGCGCGGGCAACGTGACCGCCCGCAGGGAGTATGCGGCGCCCTTCGACTGGCGCTCGGGCGACTGGTCCTCGCCCAACAACCACCGCCTCCAGCAGAGCATCATGATGCGCCGCTACACCAACTGCGGCGTCCCCTACGACGCCTTCACTTGCGACACGGTCTTCGTGCACAGCCGCCCCCGCATGCGCAGCCGCACCAAGCCGCTTGCTCGCATACTGCAGGAGGGGGCGGGCGTGCTGGCGAACGGCGGGCTGTGGGGCTACCGGACTTACCCGATGCCCAGCGGCGCCTTTGTGCCGTCGAAGATGAGGCGCGCAGCGCAGGCGGCCCGATTCGCGCGGGAGCGCGCCGAGCTGTGCCTGCACACACAGAGCCTGCGCTGGACGGCGGTGCTGGACGCTGAGCCGCTGCCGGGTCTGTCCTACTCGGGCGGCTGCCTGGGGGCGGCCAAGGCGCTCGTGGCCCTGCACCGCTCCCCCGACGTGATTGACGAGAGCGAGCTGGCCGCACAGATACCCTACGACCTGATTGTGGTGCCGGAGCAGCCGGTGCTGAATGCGCCCACGGTGGGGCGGCTGGATGCCTTCGTGCGCCGGGGCGGCCGGCTGCTCAGCACGGGCGCCTCCGCCCGCTCACACCACATGCAGGAGCTCCTGGGCGTGCGCCTTGCAGCCGAGGGGGCAGTGCGCGACGGCCACGTGATCCTCAAAAGCAGGGACCCGGCAGGCGTCTTCGCCCCCTGGGACAGGCTGGACCGCACGGGCGCCGAGATGCTCTGCCCGCTTTATCTGTCCTGGGACCACAATAACCCGCAGATAGCAAAGATCCCGGACAACTACCCGATCAACGGGATGCTCGACGAGGAGAGCCCGCAGAAGGCCGGCTTGCCGGCTGCCGTTGCCCGAAGGATCGGCGATGGGGTGGCCGTGCATGTGCCCACGGCGCTGTTTGCGACCTACTGGCAGTTCGGCAACCCCGACATGCTGGCGTGGATACGTGAGCTCATCGAGCATCTTCAGCCAGCTGCGCTGTTCCGCACGGACGCCCTTTCGTTCGTCGAGGTGGCGCTCAGGCGAAAGGGGGCGGACCTGCTGGTGCACCTGGTCAACGGCAACCCGGGCCGCGACATCTCGCACGTCGGCACGGACGACCTGTGGGTGGACGACATACCGGCTGTCGGGCCGATCACGTGCTGGATCAGGTGCGCGCGCAGGCCGGAGCGCGTGACGTGCGAACCGGGCGGGGCGCCCGCCGAGACCGAGTGGAAGGACGGCGTGCTGAAGGCCGTCCTGCCGCGCCTGGAGATCCACGCCTGCCTGGCCGTGCGGGGGTGGGCCGCGCCGTGACAAGGAGGCTGGGGTGCGCGCGCCGTGGCGCGAGCGGGGAACTTTCGGCATAATGCCCCGGGGCGGTCTGCACACCTGAGAACGTGCGGGCGCTGCGCGCGTCGGCCTTGCCAAGGGAAGGAGGATCAAAGATGCGTCTGGGGTTTCTGACAAGCGGAAGCGTGGAGGACGTCCAGTTCGCCTGCCACCGCGGGTTCGGCTGCCTGGAGGTGGTGCTGCTTGGTGAGGGGCCGCTGTTGAAGGACTGGAAGGATTTCAAGGCGGCCTGCGACGATCACGACGTGCCGGTCTCGGCCGTGAGCCTGTTTGGCCAGTGCTACATCGGCAGGGCGACTGCCGCCGTCAGGAAGTCGCGCAAGCTCCTGGAGGCGGGGGCGGAGCTGGCGTGCAACCTCGGCGCGCGCACGCTGGTGAGCGGCTCCGGCCTCCTGGAGGGCGTGCCGGTGGAGGAGCAGTGGCAGATGGTCGTGGACGCGATGGGCCCGATGGTCGCCGGGGTGCAGGAGCGCGGCCTGAAGTTCGCCTTCTACAACTGCCACTGGGCGAACGTCGTCACGACGCCGGAGGCATGGGCGCGGGTGCTGCCCTTTATCCCGGGCGCAGGCATCAAGTTCGACCCGTCCCACCCGGTCTACGACGGGCGCGACTGGATGGGCGACATGTGGAAGGCAGGCAGGCGCATCATGCACTGCCACGCCAAGGACACCCTGCGCATTGACGGCAAGCTCATCCCCGACCCGAACCCCGGGCTGGGAGCGATGAACTGGGGGGCGTTCTTCGGCATCCTCTACGAGCTGGAGCTCGACGTTGACATCTGCATCGAGCCGCACAGCCGCGTCTACGGGGGCGAGAGGCGCAACGCCGCCCTGCTGCTATCCAAGCGATACCTGGAGCAGTTCCTGATGCCGGAGCTGTGAATGGAGAGCACGCAAGCATGCGCCGGCCGTGCTTTCCTTGACAGATCGGATCAGGCCCATTAGAATTGCGGTTGTAGGGAGGGTAGGTGGCATAGCGGTTGTGATTTTATTTTTTACCGGCCGCATCCTCGCGCGATGGCAGGCAAAACTCACGAGCCCAAGATCAACGAACTCTTCAAGCGCATGCCCGCGCTGGAGGCGAGCGATCTGCACCTGAAGGTGGGCAACCCTCCGCTGTTCAGGGTGGACGGGGAGCTGCGCCGCACGAAGGCGGCGCCACTGCGTGAGGGGCAGGTCGAGGAACTCGTCAGTGACTGGCTCGGCCCGGAGGCGCTGGACAGGCTGCGCGACAGGGGCAACCTGGATCTCGCCCACGAGTTCGACGGCGGGCGCGTGCGCGTGGCCATCTTCCTGCAGCGGGGGCGTGCCTCCCTGGCGGCGCGTCTGGTCAAGATGCGCATCCCGACCCTAGAAGAGCTCCACCTGCCGAAGGTGATCGAGCGCGTCTCCGACCTGAACGGGGGGCTGGTGCTGGCCTGCGGCATTACGGGGGCAGGAAAGTCCACCACCCTGGCCGCCCTCCTGGACGTGATAAACCGCAAGTACGCCTGCCACGTGCTGACGTTCGAAGACCCCATCGAGTACGTCTACAGCGACCGGCTGAGCATCATCAACCAGAGGGAGTTCGGACTTGACTTCTTTAGCTGGCCGGACGCCATCCGGGCCGGCGTTCGTGCGGACCCGGACGTCATGCTCATCGGCGAGATGAGGGATGACGAGACGTTCCAGCTCGGCCTGACGGCCTCCGAGACAGGTCACCTGGTGCTGGGCACGATGCACACATCCAGCGCGGCGTCCACGATCGGGCGGATTCTTGACCTGTTCCCCCCCGACAAGCACAAGCTCATCCGGCAATCCCTGGCCTTCAGCCTGAAGGCAATTATCAGTCAACGGCTGGTGCCTTCCTTCCATCCGGAAATCGGGCGTGTGCCCGCCGTGGAGGTCATGTGGGTCAATGCCCCCATCCGCAAGGCGATCGAAGAAGGCGAAGACGCCAAGATCACGGAAATGATCACCCAGGGCGAGGAGGAGGGCATGCAGAGTTGGACGAAGTCCTTTGTGGATCTGATCAGGGCTGACCTGATCGAACGGAAGGTCGCCAGGGAGCACGCGCCGAACAGGGACGCCCTCGAGATGGCTCTCAAAGGCATAAGCTTCCGCACCACTTCGCTGGGCTGATAACCCGAGCGCCTTGCAGAATGACCACGGCATTGTCGGCACAACCCTCGGCTCGGCCCGCCTTCCGGCACAGTGCCCTGCTGGCGGCCTGTGCGCTTTTCTCCATCTGGGGTGCAGAGTGTCTGGCGCAGGAAGCCGCCCCCCCCGCCGGATCGGACAGCGGGACCTACCTGAGCCTGTTCTGGCTGGCGTTCCTTTGCATCTGCGCCGCAGCGTGGCTTTACCTGACCGCATGGGTCTACGACGACGCGACGGCCGTGGGGCTGCCGATGCGCATGTGGACGACGATCATGCTCGGGGCAGGGGGGGCTGCGCTCTTGCTCTGCTTCCTTTTGCACGCCGCCCTGGGTTTTTTGGTCCTGGCCGCAACGGGCGGAACGCTCGCGCTTTACGTGCGGGCTCGCAACACCGTCGTGCCAGAGAGGTTCAGGCTTTTCTCCAAGGCCAAAGCGGAACCCGGAAAGCCCAAGGCGGCCGCCCCGGCTGCGGCGTCCGCGCTCGGCAGCAGGCGCGGCGAGGGAGCGCGACTGGAGATGCAGCTTGTCAACGACAGGGACAAGCCGCTCTCCCAACTGGTCGAGGCCCGGCCAGAATTCTCTGAAGCGGCCAGCCTGCTGGTAGACATGGTCGCTCTGGCCTGTAACGTCAAGGCCTGGAACATCCGCATAGAGCCCGCCCCCGAAGGCTACCTGGTGCTCTTCAACCTGGACGGGGTGATGCAGAAGGTTGACACGCTCGAGGAGGGCTTCGGGCGAGGCGTGATCGCTTGCGTCGCCCGGTTCCTCGACCTGACGGGCAAGGGCAAGACCAAGGCGAAGATGACGGCCGTCATGTTGGGGGCCGAGCGGGCACAGATCGAGGTCCAGGGCGTGAAGGCCAAACACGGACCGGCCATCGTCATGTCCCTGCCAGAGTGGACCAGGGACCTGTATCGTGGCGGCCTGGCAGCGCTCGGCATGCACCCGGCCATGGAACAGCGGCTAGGAAAGTTGTCGGAAGCCGGCAGCAAGTCCGTGGTGATCAGCGGCCCGCCAGATTCGGGAAAGACCACCACATTCCATGCCTTGATCTCCAACATAGACATCTACACGACGGACGTCGCGACGCTGGAGGACACGCTCCTGCACGACCTGGAGCAGATTGCCCGACACCAGGTGGACCTCGGGTCGGAGGAGGCTTTCCAGGAGGTCTTCAACAGCGTCGTGCGCGGTGAGCCGGACGTGATCTGCGTGGACGAGCTGACAAACCCGCGCATAGGAGGACCGCTGTTCGAGTTTGCCGACGGCGGCAAGCGCCTCGTGGTGACGATGCGGGCGCCGAGCTGCGCCGCTGCGGTGGCCGGCCTGCTGGAGGGGGTCAACGGGGAGCTGCTCGGCCACACACTGGCCTGCGTGACGAACCAGCGACTGCTGCGCAAACTGTGCGACAAGTGCAAGGAACCCATCCAGCCCAACCCGAAGCTCCTGGCAAAGCTGCGCATCGAGCCGAAGGATGCGGGCACGTGGTTCCGGGCAGTGGGTTGCCACCAGTGCCTGGGCGCAGGTTACAGCGGCAGGACCGCGCTGTTCGAGATGCTCATCGTCAATGAGGCGGTCCGGGCACTGATAGCCCGCGCAAAAGCCACTGCCGACCAGGTGGCACAGGCCGCCGGTGAAAAGGGCATCCGGACCCTCTACCAGGACGCCATCCTCAAGGTAAGACAGGGGATCACCACCCTGGAGGAAGCGCGCCGAATCCTCACCTGACCCAGCAGAGGGCGGCTGCAAATGACCACTGTGGCGATCATAGGGGTTATCGCGATCATCCTGCTGGTAGCCTATGACGGGGTCCACAGCGGCCTCTACGCCACAGTGTACTCCCTGGTCAGGAACGTGCTCGGCTTCCTGCTTGCCCTGACCCTTTGCGAGCCCCTGGTGGGCCTGGTGACGAGGTTCCTCTCCGATCGGCACCCGGGGCCACTCTACTATAAGGCAATCTCGTTTGCGGCAGTTTTCGGC